>JBBSAN010000688.1:0-4222 GCA_038252265.1 Chloroflexia bacterium | reverse complement strand
GCTCGGGCTGCTGCTGGGCGTGTACTTTGGGCGACCCGGCGGCCTGATGGGCATCATGGATGGCGGCATGGGCGGGGTGATGGGCGGCTCGATGGGCGCGATGCTGGGGATCATGGTCCAGTTCCCGGACTGGGCGGTCGGCTGGACGGCGGTCTTGCTGAGCCTCTTGTATCTCGTCGGGACGGGGGCGCTCGTGGTATTGATCGAGCGGAGTACGCCGGGGCATGCCGCGTTACACCGCTTGGCTCCCTGGTTCACCCGCGCGGTCGCGATCGAAGTGGCGGAGGTCCACGCCCCGCCGCCGGACGCAACGGGTGGGGGTCTGGTGAATTATTACGAGATGTTCGATATTCCCGTGCGGGCGACGGCGGCCCAGCTCGCGCAGGCCTATGTGGCCTATGTCGCCGACAGTGATGGGGCGGCACGGGCGGTGGCCGAGGAAGCCCTGTCCACCTTGAGCAACCCCACCCGCCGGGCCCAATATAATCGGGCGTTGGCCGTCGCCAGTGGCCGGGGCGAATGCTGCCCGCCCCCCCGCCGCACAATTGACCCCCCTATGCCCGCCCCAACGGTCACGGAAGGGAATCCTAACACGAACGGCGGGGCCCAGGCCCGCGCCGGTAGGAGGTAGATCGCTTGCTGGACTATTACACATTCCTGGAAGTACCGCCCAATGCCGCGGATGAGATGATCCTGGAAGCCTACCTGGCGAAAGTGCAGGGGGCGGACGCTGCTACGGTGACCCAGGCCGACACGGCATTAGGGGTCTTGACCGATCCCCAGCAACGGGCCGCCTTTGATCAGGCCCGCCGGGCACGCGCGTCGGGCCGGGCTGCCGGAAAAGCCACCGAGGCACGATCGGCGACCGCCCCACCGCTGGCGCGAGCGGCACCCTCGCGTCCCGCCCGTCCACCCAGCCCGGCTTCGCGCACCGCCGCATCGTCCACCACAAGCCCGCGCGCGACGACCGCTCCCCCACGCGCTCGGTTCACCTCGGCGCCATCGGCTCCCGCCCCCCGGAATATCCCGCGCACCGTACCAGTGGTGGTCGGCATCGCCCTGCTGGCGGGGATTGTGTTCGCCGCGCTGCTGCTGACCAATCGTGCCTCCGGCTCCGCAGCTGGAGGGGTGGGAGCCGTGCCTGCGGCGGGCCTGGCGACCCAGGCCGTCGAGGCTCGCCTGGTGAACGGCGTGCAGACCGTCGATGTGCTCTTGAACGGGGATACCTTCCAGTACGAACCGCCCGTGATCAAGGTCAAGCAGGGCCTGCCCGTTCACTTTAATCTCCGCGTGAAAGGCGACCCTGGCTGAGGCCGGCTCGTCGTGCTCCAAGGTCTTGGAGCTCGTGGGGTCGCCAACCCCGGTGAGGTCAGCGCCATCGATTTCACGCCCACGCAGGCGGGGACGTTCCGCATGACCTGTGGGATGGACATGTTTGGTCCCGGCACCATCATCGTGACCCAATAATGAGACAGCGCCCCGCGTCCCTGAGCATGCCGGGACACGGGGCGCTTTGAGCAAGGTCGGTAGCTGTGCCTCCTTCCCGCGCCTCGTCCCCACCCTCCCCCATCCTCCTCGGTGAGGAACCGCCCCGCCCCGGCGGCAGGCGTGCGCTGTCACGCCGCCTCGTCCCTATATTGGGTGGCGGCGTGATCCTCATCGGGGTTCTGCTGCTGGCTGGGAGTGTCCTGCACCCCTCCCGGCCCGACCCAGGTGCGGCAGGCCTGGTCCGCACGCCGATGACGCTCACGATCGGCGCACCCGCGCCGGACTTCAGCGTGCCGGACCTCGACGGCCAGCGCGTGCAATTAAGCGCCTTGCGCGGCGCGCCCATCTGGATTAATTTTTGGGCGACCTGGTGCCCTCCCTGCAAAACGGAGATGCCGCGCATGGAGGAGAAGTACCGCCAGTACCAGGCCCAGGGTCTGGTGATCCTGGGCGTGAACCTCCAGGAAGACCCCGCCGTGGTGCGGGCCTGGGTGCAGGACCGCTTTCACTGGCGGTTTCTGATCGACCGCGATCTCACCCTGGCTAATCGCTACGACCTGGACGGGCTGCCCGGCCATGTCTTCATTGACCGCAGCGGGGTGGTACGGGGTCGGCACGCTGGCGAATTGGACGCGGCGCAAATCGATACCCAACTCGCCGCGATCCTCGTGCCGTAGCCATATCCCGGCCAAAACCGTCGCGCTCCAGTATGATGATACCGCACTGAGCCTGGACCAGGTGCGTGAGATCTTGGACGACGAAGGGTATCCGGTCACCGGTACCCGTGATGCGAACGCCTAGCCAACACACAGGAGGCGGCGACTCGTTGAGCAATCCGCCCGGCCCATCCTGCAAGCGTCACCGCAAGGCGTGGAAAGGCCGGGCGAATGGACACATTACCCAGGCCAACCCCAACGGCCTAATCGAGGAGATAGACGATCATGGCAACCGATCCGGTGTGCAGCATGGATGTTGATCCGCAGGATGCCGCAGCGACATCCGTCTACAACGGGCAGACCTATTACTTTTGCAGCAAAGGGTGCAAGGTCGCCTTTGACAAGGATCCCGAGAAGTATTTAGCGCAGCAACCTGACCAGGGCGGATCCTCCGCGTGAGCAGGTAACGCCGCCACAGGCGGCCTCGGGCGGCAGGAACCCGAGGCCGCCCTGCCGATCAGTGGGTACGCGGACCTGGTCAGCAGCCGCTCCGCTGGGGCGGAGCGGCGCCCCGCGCCGTGTCCCCTCCGCAGAACGCCTCGGGTTGAAGGACAGCGACCTCCACAGACAACGAGTGGTACAACACTTGCTGAGATGCATCCATCGTAGGAATTTTGGTCAGTTCGAGACAGTCTGCTTGGTACTGAGAAGATTGCTGGCCGAAAGCTACGATGTAACCATCATTAGTTGCCAGTCAATACAGGAGGTTAGGCCATGGATCACATGAGCGCACACGAGTCCGGCCAGGGGATGGGCGGCATGACCGGTGGGACAATGGATCAGGCGATGCAGCAGTGCATCCAGAACTGCACCAGTTGCCATCGTATCTGCCTGGAGACCGTAACGCACTGTCTCCAGCTCGGGGGCCAACATGCGGTGGTCGCGCACATCCGGCTGCTGCTGGATTGCGCGGAAAGTTGTCAGACGAGCGCCAACTTCATGCTCCGCGGCTCGGATTTTCACGCCCGCATCTGCGGGGTGTGTGCCGAGATCTGTGAGGAGTGTGCGCAAAGTTGTGCGCAACTGGGTCAGGATCCCCCGATGCAGGCCTGCGCCGAGGCCTGTCGTCGTTGCGCAGAGTCTTGCCGGCACATGGCCCAGATGGCGGCGTAAGCGACTCCCGGCGGCGCGTTACTAGCCGGTCGAGGATCGGCTGGCTTGCTCGTGGCGCGTCCGCCAGGGTAAAGGTGTGCAGGGGGTCCACCCCTGCGCGAGCAGATTGCCGGGTGAGGGTGCTACAATTCCCTGACCCGGCGACTTCATAACCGCACTGCTGCACGACCATAAGTGGCGGCAGACCGTTGCGTTGCCTGGGAGCAGGCAGTGGTTCAAGAGGGAGTTTTTGGGGCATGGCTCAGACAAATACTTCTAGCGAGCAATCGGCAACCTTCCACCTGGACGATCTCCATTGCCTAGGCTGTGCGGAGGCCGTGGAACACACGCTGCGCGGGCAGCCGGGGATCACCAGTGTCCACCTGGATTGGGCGCACGACGGCGTCCACGTCAGCTATCAGGCTGGGTTAATCACGCCAGCGGCGATCGAACAGCTGATCACCACGACCGGTTGTGCCTGTACGCCCACCACCGCAGGCCGAGCCGCCGCTGATCCTACGCGCGTGGCGCAGGCCCACCCGGCCCCTGCGGATCAGCTCGCGCATCTCGCCCACGCCGTGGATGTGCTACCGATCACGATAGGTACGAAGCACGATCACATGCAGTATGAGTTGCTGGCCACCGCCACGCAGCGGCACCATCACCCATCGCCGCCGCCCCCACCCCCTGCCGCCGAGGGTCTGCCGCCCAGGGAACCGGGCCCCCCCGCTGCTATGGAGCACGCCGGGATGGCTCACAGCGGACATACCGCGATGGACCAACCCCCTGCGAGCGGAGCAGGCGCAATGGATCACGCTGGACATGCTGGGATGGCTCCGGCCATAGGGGGGCCAGCGGCCATGGATCACCGCGGACACGGGGGCATGGCCCACGATATGTCCGATCCTGGCATGGCGGCGGGGATG
>JBBSAN010000687.1:0-4226 GCA_038252265.1 Chloroflexia bacterium | reverse complement strand
GGCCTCGCAATCTACCAGCGCGACGGCGGTGCCTTTGTGAGCGGCCTCGGCAAAGGGCAGGCCTCCTCACAGCAGGCACCGCTTTTCTATGAGGCTGACTGGCTGATCCCAGCCTGGTTGGCCGACCCGGCAGTTGCCGGAACCGAGGAACGACGATGCCCAGAACCCCCAAACCCATCGGGCGCGCGGCCTGGCAGAAGACCCTGGCGCGCCTACCCCGTCGGCCCCAATTGGTGATCGTTGGCGGCACGCGCCCGTTAGGTCTATATATTCGTGAGAACCACCAGACATTACAGCCGCAGGTGGCGATCTGGCTGGAAACGGAGACCGAATATATTCGCGCCGTGCAGACCCTTTCCCCGACCGTGACCACCGAGGAGAGTCTCAATCAGGCGCTGGAAGCCCTGGTCGCGGCGCTGGCCCACCCGGTCCCAGTGCCCCGGCCCGGTGCCCCGCAGCCGGGCTTGCCGGCGAAAGTCGTGGTGAACGAGGCAGCGTTAGCCGAGGCCGCCCGCGACCTTCTTGCTCCGCTCGGCATCCCGGTGGAGTACGCCGAACAGATTCCTGCCTTTGATGCAGCATTCCAGACCATGTCTGACGCCCTAGGGGCCCGGGAGGAGGGGCCCCCCGAGCCGTTCGCCTGGGAGGTGGATGAGGCGGTGTTGCCGCCCTTGTACGCGGCGGCGGCGAGCTATTGGCGGCGCGCCCCCTGGGAGTACCTGGGCAGCGACCTGCCCATCAGCATCGAACTGGGGCGCTATGGGCCGGAAGCCGGGGTGGACACCCTCTACGCGGTCGTCCTGGGGAATGGGGGTGAGGTATTCGGCGTGGCTTTCTACTATGCGCTGGCGGGGTTCGAGCGTACCCTACAGCAAGGGTTGGAGCGCTGGGAGGAGGGGGAGCCGGAGACTGAGGACGCCGCGACGAGTGCGGCCATAGATGAAATGATCGAACTGCTGCGGCAGGAGGGCGCCCCCGTTGACGACGTGCCGCCGGACGAGTTGCGCCGAATGGTTGGCTCGATGCTGGCAGCGCAGGAGGGCGGCGCGGAAGACGGGGACGATCCCGCGAGCGAGGAAGAATACCTGGCGTCCATCGAACACAGCCTGGTCGTCTACTTCGACACTGCCGAGGACAGCGACCCGTTCTACCGGGAATGGGTGGCCGACCACAAACTGAAGCTACCCGCCCGCGACGCCGTGCCGTCGTTCCACCGCATGGTCGAGCACAGCGGCCCCATTCGGCCCACCCGCCAGGAGGTCGTGGCGCTGACCGTGGCGCTGGACGCCCTCAATGCCTTTTTCAGCGCCCAACGCTGGTCTATCCTGCTCCGCTACCCGCCCGGCCTGATCGTGCTGCCGCGCACCCGGACGGATCGCATCGAGTATGTCACCCGTGTCAACGACCCGCAAGTCCGGGGCCGGAAGCTAGAGGTCCGGGTGAGCCTGCCCGCCGCCGACTATACGCCGTCCTGACCGCCGCGGTCCTGCTAGGCCGGTGCCTGGCGCGGGCGTGATCCTCTGCCTTCGTGTTGACCGGGGCGAGAGGTCGTTCTATTACCGGTGCGCGGTTGGCGTGCCCGGCGATGTGGTCGTTCTCGTCGATAGGGGTGGCGGCACTACGGACATTGCGCCTTCCTATTCCTGTAGTGCGTAACCTGTGTTAGGAGAACCAGCGGAACGTGAGTGAGGGACTACGGACATTTGCCGTGCTGCTGATCGCGATTTCGCTGTCGGTGACGGGCGAGACGATGCTGAAGAAGGGGGTCAACAGCCTGGATGGGCTGGAGTTTGCCCCGGCGACGTTGATCCCGACGTTCGTGCGGATCTTCACCAACCCGCTGGTCTTTCTGGGCTTTGTCTTTATTTTCGGTGGCTCGCTCTTCTGGCTGGCCGTCCTCTCCAAGTGGGACCTGTCGCTGGCGTATCCCTTGCTGAGTATCAGCTATATCGCCAGCCTGTTCATCGGCGCGCTCTTCCTGGGCGAACAGGTGACACTGATCCGCATTGTCGGTGTGGTGGTGGTCGTCGTCGGGGTCGTGCTGATCACCTGGCGCACGTAGGAGCGGGAGTGGATATGAGCACCAAACCATTAAGCGTAGAGGAATTGGTGGCATTGACGGCTCATATGTCGGCGCTGGAGAAAGCGCAGTTAGCCCAGAAAGTCTTGGTCCTTTTAGAGCAAGATTTGCGTGCGGCGATGCCTACTCCGCCTTCCGCCCAGGCCGAGCCTACAGAACCAGACCAGCCTGCCCTGCCCGAAATGTCATCCTGAGCGTAGCGAAGGATCTTCTCCGGGGTCTAGATCGTTCGGGAAGCGTCGCGGTCTTCGTGAACAATCAAATAGCCCGAACAAGATCCTTCGCTGCGCTCAGGATGACACCGATCGGTTAGTCAACGATTAAGGTTAAGCTCAACAAATAGATCTTGGTAGCATATATTATGATAACAGCCCCGCCAACTGAAACCGAACAACCCATCCTCCCACCCGCCGTGGCAGCGGATGCCCCGCTGATCACGCCGGAGGGGCAGGGGTTGACGATCATTATCCCGGCTTATAACGAGGCCGGGTCGGTGGGACACGCGGTGGCGAAGCTGCGGGAATTCAAGCCTGCCGCCGAATTGCTCGTGGTGGACGACGGATCGACCGACACGACGGCGGAGGAAGCGCGGGGGGCCGGAGCGCGGGTGCTACGCCATCCTTATAACAAGGGTAACGGGGCAGCGGTCAAGACCGGCATCCGGGCGGCGACCGGGGCCGTGGTGCTGCTGATGGATGCCGACGGGCAGCACCGACCCGAAGACGCCGAAAAGCTGCTGGCCCTGATCGGGGATTATGATCTGGTGGTGGGGGCGCGCACGCTGGGGACCAACCGGGGGCTGGTGCGCGACCTGGGCAACGCCTTCTTCAACCGGCTGGCGAGCTACCTGTCGGGGCGACCCATCCCCGACCTGACCAGCGGCTTCCGCGCCTTCAAGCGCGACCACCTGCTGGAATTCATCCACCTCTTGCCCAACGGCTATTCCTACCCAACCACCAGCACCCTCTCGTTCATCAAGGCGGGCTATAATGTCGGCTTTGTGCCCATCGCGGCGCGCAAGGCGGCGGGGAAGAGCCAGATCAAGATCGTGCGTGACGGGGTGAAGTTCGTGACGATCATGCTGCGGATCATCACCCTGTTCAGCCCGATGAAGGTCTTTCTGCCTATTGGCGCGCTGTTCCTGCTGCTCGGCCTGATCTACGGCGTCGGCAACTTCGTCCTCGACCCGACCCATCGCATCCCCAACGGGGCGTTGTTCCTGCTGATGACGGGGGTTTTCACCTTCCTCTTTGCCCTCATCTCTGAACAAATCGCAGCGATGCGCTTCGAGAATACGCAGCGATGGCCCCGCGAGTGACCACGTTGCCGCCCCCATCGGATGCCCCCCCTGCCGAGACCGCGCCTGCGTCTCCTGCTGCCCGGTCCACGGAGCGGCGAGACTGGCTCCTGCGGGTGGGGGGGCTGGCGGTCTTCCTGGGCTTGCTCTTGCTGCTGGAATGGCGTGGGACGATCAAGCTGGAGGACGTGGTGCGGGTGCTGGCCGGGGCCGCCCCGTTGCCGGTGATCCTCTCTATCGCCATCTATTTCCCCTTTGTGCTGATCAAGTCGGAGCGCTGGCGCGGGCTGAGCGCGGCGATGGGGCTGCCGTTGCGGGCGGCGGAGGCGTGGCGGCTCTATAGCGTCGGCCTGGGCATGGGCGCGCTGACACCGGGACAGGCGGGCGACCTGGTCAAAGCCTGGGCGCTGGCCCGCAAGGGCTATCCGCTAGGGACGGCGGTCTGGAGCAGCGTGCTGGACCGGCTGTTCGATGTGGTGGCGCTGGCTCCGCTGGCGGCCATCGGGGTGTGGATTTTTGGCCGGGCCTTCGTGGGCGACACGGCCTTGCTGGTGGTGGGGCTGGTCGGCGTGATCGGCGTGATGGCCCTGGTCGCCCGGCGCGACCTGCTGGTGCGGGTGCTGCCGGGGCGGCTCAAGCGGCTGGCGGCGGGGCAGGTCGGCGTGGGGGCCGGGGCGCTGCTGGTCGCTGCTGGGTGGACGGTCGCCAGCTTCGCGGTCTCGCTCTTTCGCGTCTGGCTGCTGGCCGTGGCCCTGGGCATTACCCTTGGTCCCGCCGATCTGAGCGGCATTGTCGGCCTGACCACCGTCGCCGCGCTGGTGCCCGTCAGCGTGGCCGGAGCCGGGCCGC
>JBBSAN010000686.1:0-4247 GCA_038252265.1 Chloroflexia bacterium | reverse complement strand
TGGTTCCATGCCGGGAAACGACGGTCCAAAACGGCATTTTGGATGCTTTTTCTCGGCAACGATCCTACATGTTGTGGTGCATCCTGCAAGATAGCCCATATCTTGTGCTGATCGAGCAAAAAGTAGGCTGAGTAGTTACTAGTAATGTACGTAGCACCACAAGACAACCTTTACTTTACCGGATTTTACAGGAAGGCTCTATGGCAAAAGCGGCGGCGAAGGGGCGAACCCCGCACACGCGGATTATTGCGATTGCGAACCAGAAGGGTGGGGTCGGTAAGACGACCACCACTGTGAACCTGGGCGCGGAGCTGGCGGCGATGGGGCGGCGGGTGTTGCTGCTCGACCTGGACCCGCAAGCCGCAGCCACGTATTCGCTGGGGATCGATCCGGAGAGCCTGGAGGCCACGCTCTATAATGTGATGGTCAAGCAGGAACTGCCGCTGGAACGGATCATCCAGGCCACGGGGGTGGAGCGGCTGGACCTGGTGCCGTCGAACCTCGACCTGGCGGCGGCAGAGTTGGACCTGTTCCGCAATTATACGCGGGAGCGGGTTTTGCGCGATGCGCTGGCCCCGATCGTGGACCGCTATGATTATATCCTTATTGATTGCCCACCGAGCCTGACCCTCTTGACGGTCAATGCGTTTGTCGCGGCGACCGAGGTATTAATCCCGTTACAGACGCACCTGCTGTCGTTGCGCGGGGTGAGCCGGCTGCTGACCACGATCCGTGAGGTGCAGGCGCTGAACCCGGACCTGAAGGTGTCGGGTATCTTGCCGACGATGTACGACTCGCGCAGCAACCTCAATAAAGAGATTCTTGCTAATATTAGAGATGTTTATCCAGGGCGGGTCTATAAATCGGTCATTCGCTATGGCGTGTCGGCGGCGGAAGCGCCGGGGCAGGGCGTGCCGGTGCGGCTGTATGCCCGCAATTCGTCGGTGGCGCGCTGCTATGCTGAGCTAGCCCAGGAAGTTGTGGCGGACGAGTAGGCGGCGGGCAGCGAGCAGTGAGCAGCGAGCAGCGAGTAAAACGTGATGCATGATGCTGATGCGTGATAGATGGTTCTGATGTTGATGAGAGATGGCGAATCATTGATGGGTGATGTGGGGGAGCCGATGGCGGATGGTGGGAGGTTAGGTTGAGTCCGAAGAAGCCACTGGTGCCGCAGACGGCCTGGGGACGGTTGGTGGAGGCTGCGCCCGAAGAGGGGGTGCAGCCGCTGAAGAATGCCAAGCGCATTGAAATCCGGCTGATTGACGCCGACCCCCGGCAGCCCCGCAAGCAGTTCGATGAAGAGCCGATGCAGGAGTTGATCGCGTCGGTGCAGCAGCGCGGGATTTTGCAGCCGATCACGGTGCAGGCGGACGGGCAGGGGCGCTATTTTATTGTCACCGGCGAGCGGCGCTGGCGGGCGGCCCAAGCGGCGGGGCTGGAGACGGTGCCCGCCATCGTGGTGGACCTGACGGAGCCGGAACTGCGGCTCGACCGGGTGATTGAGAACCGGCAGCGAGCGGATCTGTCGGATATGGAGTTCGCCGATGCGCTGGAAGAGATCCGCAGCGATTTAGGAGCACGCGCGCCTAACCTGACCTCGAACGAAATGGACGAGCATGTGGGCGAGCGGCTGGGGATCAGCGGGCGCACGGTGCGGAGTTTTATCGCGCTGAACAACCTGCCCGCCAATGTGAAAGCGCTGCTGGGGCCGTTGCGGACAGAGTTGCGCACACGCGGGTTGGCCCGGCTACGGGATCAACCGGAACGGCAAATGCAGCTAGCACAAGCGGTATTTGATCATCAACTGAGCGGGCGACAGACGGTGGCGGCGGCGCAATTATTGAAGCGGCAGCGTAACCTGAGCGTGGATGCGGCGGTGGCGCAGGTGCTAGGGGGTCCGTCAACCTCCGACCACCCGACCGCGCCGCCGGACCCCGCACAGCAGGAACACTACCGGCAGGTGCGCGGCCTGTTGCAGGAAGCGGTGCGGCTGATCCGGCAGCCAGACCCGGCGACGGGGGAGAGTGTGCTGGGGGTGGTCGAGGTACGCGAGTTGTATGCGCTGCTGGAACCGCTGGCCGCGCTGTTCGAGGAGTTGACCCCGGTGGTCGAGCGGATTGAGGCCGAGGGGGATGTGGAACTGCAAGTGCGGGTGTCGGAGATGCTGGCCGCGCCCTTGCAAACCCAACCGCGCCGCCCGGCATTGTACCCGGTGCCGAAGCGGCGCTAGAGGAGACGGATTTGCGACCTAGTGTAAGTTCGGACGGAAAGCAAAAGGACCCGGCCGTCACCCGAGTCCTTTAGTTGCAGAGCTTACGACAACCGGCTTTTTGAGGTTTTACTGGCTTAACCCTGGCAAGCGACACCAGTAAAGCTTCGCGTTCCATCGTCTTTCCTGATACCCGCCTTGCGGTGGGAGGGGTGTTTTATGCCCTTTTCTCAGGGGTCTGCACAGCTATCATACACGCTTTCGATCACCTTGTCAAGATCTAACGGGGCTATAGTGACATAATATCAGGGAGTTGTTTGCTGAAGCATGGAGATTGTGGGTTATTGGGGTGGGAGAATGAGTATGAGACGGGATTATGTTGACATAACTATTGCAAACGCCAGCAATCGAAGTAGGGGAGATCCGCCCTCACCCCCGGCTCCTCTCCCTGCGGGCGAGGGGCGTGCAGGTGGGGTAGGGAAGATCCGCCCTCACCCCCGGCTCCTCTCCCTGCGGGCGAGGGGCGTGGTTGGGAAGATCCGTTCGCACTCCCGGTCCTTCTTTCTGGGGGCGTGGAGAGGACGAGTTGAGTTAGAAAATCGAACAAGTAGAGCGTAGACCGGTTTCTCCGCATAGTGCGGAGTAGGGTCGGGATTTTGGGACAAGGTGGCGCGTGTTGATGGCAATAGCCCAGTTGAAGCGAATAGAAGAGCAAGATGCAGGCGTGGTCGCCCCGGCGTCGAATGCCGATATGGGGGCGCTGCCGGGGGCGGGCGACCTGGCGGCGGCGGTGGCGCGCGAGTGGGGGCCTGTGTTGAAGCCGGTGGGGCTGGGGCTGCTGCTGGCGCTGCACAGCTTCGAGGAGGCGACGCCGGGCCACCCGTTTTATGGCTGGGCGCATTGCACGCAGACGACGCTGGCCGCCTACCTGGATACCTCGCAGGATAGCATCGCCCGCTATACGCAGTTGCTGGTGGTGTGCGGGCTGATCCGGGTGGATGAGGTGGAGACGGCGCGGGGCAAGCAGAAGCTGTACCGGGCGACGCGGGGGCCGGTCTTGCCGTCGGTGGGGCTGCTGGAATATCTGTTGTTCGATGCGGATCTGTGGACGCGCAAGCACACGGCCTGGCTGCTGGAGGGGTTCCCGGCGCTGGCGGGCGAGACGGAGTTGGCGCGCGGGCTGGGGGTGCTGCGGCGGGCGTATACGACGGCGCGGGATGGGAAGGGGGCCGCGTCGATCACGCGCGGGGCGCGGATCACAGCGGCGGGGACGTTCCTGGCGCGGCGGGTGGCGGCGGCGCAGGCGGAGCTGGGGGTTGGGGCTTGGGGGCGGGACGATTGTGGAGTGCGGAGTGTGGATTGCGGATTGCAAAAAGGGGACGATGATCGGGCGGAAGCGGTTAGTGCTGCCGTGGACTCCGCATCATGCGGATCAGGGATAGGGCCAGCGGCGGGGTATGGTGCCGGGTGGGAGTCCGCATCAGGCGGAGTGGTGCAGCCAGGAGAGGGGAGGGGGCCGCTTGGTGCGAACTTCCCAGCCACTGGCATGGGGAACGGGACCGCATCAGGCGGAGGGGCGCGGGGGGTAGAGACGGCGAGTCCGCATGGTGCGGGGGATCGGGGCGGGACCTTCTCTAGGGAGTCCGCATCAAGCGGGCAGGGGACGGATGAGGAGTCCGCACCAGGCGGAGTTGGGGCGGATAGGGAGTCCGCCCGATGCGGACTCGGGCGGGCTGTAGCGGGGCTGCCAGGCACGATGGTGGGGAGCGAGTCCGCACCAGGCGGAGTCGGGGCGGGCGCGTCTAACGTTATCGTTAATCGTTTCGTTGAAACGTCTAATAACGATAACGAGAGTAACGTTGGTGCGGGCGGGGTGCCCGACGAGGCGACCCTGGTCGCTCAGGCGACCCGGTTGCTGGGGGATGTGCATAGCGTCGAGTGGCATCGGCAATTGCTGGCCGAGGTGGGGGTGGAGCGCTATCAAGCAGCATTGGCGGCGACACAGCGTGCCCAGGCGCGGGGCACGGTGGCGCGGGCG
>JBBSAN010000685.1:0-4251 GCA_038252265.1 Chloroflexia bacterium | reverse complement strand
TACGCCGGGTCGGTATCGGTGGCTTCGGAACTTTTGTCGCGGGCGGCGTCGATCCCGCCGTACATGCCGGGATCTTCGGCGGTGGGGTCCCGGTCGGCATTAGGCAGGGGTGGAGTGGGCGTATTGGTCCACCGGCTGCCGGTCAGGGTATCCGGCCCCAGCGGGGCCTGGGGGGTCTCGGCGTGCGGCATTCCGGGGATTTGCCCCGCGTCGGTCCCCGCCGTTGAGGTCATTGGTTCCGCGTGAACCCCTGATGCCGGGTGAGCCTCGTCTACCGGGACGCGGTTGTGCGTTTCCAACGGGGGGGTGTCCATGTCCACCGTGCGGGGGAGATCGCCTTCGTTCGGCATGTTGTTACCTCACTCTCTCGTGGTTAAGTGGCAAAGATTGACCGTAACCAGCATGTCTTTATAACGCAACAATGGCAGAAACTTAACGCTCGCCACCGGCCAAGACCACCCGATCAGCCCGTCTGAACCTCGTGGCACAATCTGTGCAGAAACGTAGAACAGGTAATTCACACCGCGCCCGACGCATCCCACCGCTGCGCCAGGGCAACACAAGGACGGTTTATGGCTAAGAGTGTATATGATCTGGGCGTGCTCCTGGGGCTGGAAGCCGAATCATTGGGAGTACCGGGGCAGCGGACGTTTCGCGTCCACGCGCACAGCCGGAGCGGCGCAGCCCGGCTGTGGCTCGAAAAAGAACAATTGCAACAGTTGGCCTCGACCATCGAGCAACTGCTGGTGGAAGTCGCCCAGGCGCGGGGGTTCACCACCGGCGGCTCGTCCGTGCCGTTCCCCGGCACCCCCACGGTGGAATTCCAGGTCGGGCGAATCACCCTGGGCTACGATCAAGATGCCGATCTCGTGACGATGCTGATCTTTGAGAGCGTGGCCCTGGACGAAGAGGAAACCCCCAGCCTGGGCGGCAGCGACCCCGACGGGGAACAGGTGCGCTATCAGGTCGGGCGCGAACTGGCGCAGACGTTTAGCCGCCAGGCGCTCGATGTCTGCTCGGCAGGGCGTCCGCGCTGCCCCCTCTGCGGCGCACCTCTGGACGGCCCCACCCACTTTTGCCCCCGCTCCAACGGGCACGCGCCCCTGCCCAGCGAAGAGGAATGAGCGCCGAAGAATAGACAGGTTTACGCGGTTTCATCCGGTACCAACCGTCTCTGCGGCAGCTTGCGCGCGCCTGATAGGGATGCTATAATCGTCCCGACGGGAAAGCAGGCCAGCAACAGTAGCTGACGGGAGCGCGGGTGTCCAGCAAGTCCATCGAGGCAGCAAGCGATCCACAAACCCGGGCGGAGGAACTCGCCGCCCTTAGTCCCTATGTGCCCGAATGGCTCCTCAGCCGGGCGCTGCTGGACCGGGCCGTGCTGCGCCCCGAAGCGGGCGTGCGGATGCAAGCGGCGGTGGCTTTTGCCGACATTGCCGGGTTTACGGCGCTGGCCGAGCGGCTGGCCGCCACCGGGCGCGAGGGCGCAGAAGAGCTGACCGCCCTGCTTAACCGGGTCTACACCACCCTGCTCGACGCGGCGACGGCGCAGGGCGGGAGCGTGGCCCACTTCGGCGGCGACGCCATGACCGTCCTCTTCCCCGCCGGAGGCACCCCCGGCAACGCCGCTCGCCGCGACGAGAGCATCACCCTGGCCCCCGCCCTGCTGCGCGCCGTCCGGGGCGCGCTGGCGATGCAGCAGGCATTCGCCGCCGTGGCGACCCAGATCACCAGCGCCGGGGACGCGCATCTGACGCTGGAAGTCGGCATCAGTGCGGGCAGTTTGCTGGCGGGAGTCATCGGGCGACCGGAACTCGGGCTGGAATTCGTGGTCGCCGGGCGCACCGTGGATCGCGCCGCCGCCGCCGAACGCAACGCGACCCCCGGCACCATTCACCTGGACCGGGAACTGGTCCCACTGGTGGCCGGGCAGGTCACGCTGGGCAACGGCACGCCTACTACGGTTCCCATCCTGGGCCTCACGCACGCCGATCCGCTGCGGCGCACCACGCTGACCTATCGCATCGCCCCCAACTGGGCCGCCGTCCCGGACGAGGAAAGCAGCACGCTACTGGAGGCCTTGCGCCCGTTCCTGCCCCTGGGCGACAGCGACCCGCGCCGCTGGGCCGCCAGCGCCGGAGAGCACCGCCGGATCACCACGGCCTTCGTCGGCTTCAGCGGCATTGACTACGACCAGGATCCCTACCCGCTACGCAGGCTCCAGACCTACTTTACGCTGGTGCAGGAGGCGGTGGCCCCGTTTGGCGGGCGCGTCAACCGGGTGCTGACGGGCGATAAAGGCAGCGTGCTCCACCTGTTGTTCGGCGCGCCGGTGGCCCACGAAGACGACGCGGTGCGCGCCTTGCGGGCCGCGCTGGCCGTGCAGCACCACCCGGACCTGCCCCCCGCCGTAGAGCAACGCCTGGGCATTGCCACCGGGCCGGTCTTTGCCGGGGCGCTGGGGTCGCCAGGGCGGCGCGAGTACACGGTATTGGGCGCGACGGTGAACCTGGCCGCCCGCCTGACCGAAGCCGCCAACCCCGGTCAGACCCTGCTTGATAGCGCCACCGCCGAACGCGCCGGTGCCCCCTTCCGCCTGCGCCCCCAACCGGCCCGTAAGATCCGGGGCATGGCCGACCCGATCGCGGTCTGGAGCCTGGAGGGGGAGGATCAGCCCGAAGCCGATGCCGTGCTGCGCTATTTCAGCGGCGACGATCGGGTGCGCCTGGTCGGGCGCGATGACGAACTGCGCCAGGTGGACGCGATCATGCAGGAGACACTGGGCGGCAAAGGGAATGTGCTGCTGATCACCGGCGAAGCGGGCATCGGCAAGACCCGCCTGACCGAAGAATTGATCAGCCGCTGGATGTTGAGCGGCGGGGTCGCCTTCGCCGGGGCCGCACAGGCCTACGGTGCCCAGCGGCTCTACCAGCCCTGGATCGAATTGCTGGGCGCGTTCTGCGACCTGCGGCCCGGCCTCTCGCCCGCGCAACAGCAGGCCCGCCTGCAAAGCCGGGTCCACGAACTGGCCCCGCTGCTGGCCGATGAAGCGGGCTTGCTGGCCCAGTTGCTGGGTATCCCCCTGCCAGAGATGGGCAAGGAACCGCCCCCCGAACCGCCTGCCGGGCACTTCCCCACCCCCACCGACGGGGCCACCGATGAAGACCAGATCCGCAGCCAGCGCCGCAGCGAGTTGATCCTGGAACTGCTGCGCGCTGCCGCGCTGCGGCACCCGCTGCTGCTCCTGCTCGACGGCCTGCAATGGGCCGACCCGGCCTCCTGCGCGCTGGTCGATCTGGTAGCGAAGGAAACGTTCAACCTGCCGGTGCTGCTCTGCCTGGAGGCCCGCACCGACGCGCAACTCCCGCTCACGGCGATCCAGGGGCGCAACGCGCATACGGTGACGCTGGGCGAACTGTCCGAGGCGGCACGGGCCGAGTTATTGGACGAGCTGGCGACCCGGCACGGCCAGACCCTGACCCCCGCGTTGGCCGGGCTGATCCAGGAACGGAGCCAGGGCAACCCGTTCTTCATCGAAGAACTGCTGGCCGCGCTGGACGGCAGCCTGGGCGGCGACGACAGTCCATCGTGGAACCGCACCAGCGCGCTGCCGTTGCCAGAGGCGGAGCGTGAGCCGCTCCCGATCGGCTCGGGCGGGGGCAACGGCTGGACCGCCCCGCACGGCACCGGATCACTGCCCCCCCAGGCCGCCCCCTTGCCGATCCCCGACACCATCGAAGGCGTGCTGATGGCCCGGCTCGACCGCCTGCCCGACGCGACCCGCCTGGTGGTGCGCCATGCGGCGGTGCTGGGCGAGACGGTCGCCGTAGCCGTGTTGCGCGGCCTGGTGCCGCCGGAGATCAGCGACGCAGCTTTAGAGCACAGCCTGGAGGACCTGACGCGCGCCGACCTTTTGCGCCCGGAGCCGGGCAGCACCGAGCCGATCTATCGCTTCAAGCACACCCTGATCCAGCATGTGGCCTATGAAAGCCTGGCCTATGCCCAGCGCCGCGCCCTGCACGGCCAGGCCGGGGCCGTCCTCGAACGGCTGCACGGCCCCACCGGCAGCGACCATTACGATGTGCTGGCCTATCACTATAGCCTGAGCGACCGCTATAAAGAAGGCCGGACCTACCTGGAAAAAGCCGGGGATCACGCTGCCACCCTGTTCGCCCTGCCCCGCGCCGTGCAATATTATCAGCAGGCGCGCATCCCTGGCCGCTGGCCGGAACTGACCCCTGCCCCCGGCCT
>JBBSAN010000684.1:0-4253 GCA_038252265.1 Chloroflexia bacterium | reverse complement strand
GGCGGCTTTGTGGCGTTGGCGTTGTCTATCGATCCTGATCCCTGATCCCTGATCCGCGGTCGCATCTCAGCACTCCGCACTCCGCACTCCGCACTCGTCTGTCATTCCGGCTCGATGGTGCAGCGGAGGCCGAAGGTGAGGATGCGGTCCTGGTAGTATTCGGCGGTTTCGAGGGGGCAGACGATGACCAGGCCGACGCCGGTTTCGTGGGCTTCCAGCATGATCCGCAGCGCCTCGTCCACCGTGAGCGGCACGGACTTGAGCAACGACTCCACCACATAGAGCATGTCGTGGACTTCGTCGTTATGGAGCAGCACCTTCCAGGGCGGCAACAGTTCTTGCAGCGACCGCACGGTGGTGTCGGGCAGCACGGTGGGCGATCGAATCAGGGTAGGTAGCAGCACGCTCATGGTCTGTGCATTATAGATCGCGCCTGGGCCGGTTGCACCACCCTGGGGACAAAGCACCAAGCGAACTCAAACATACCTGTTATACTGCTGCTGCCAAATCATAGGTGGTTAGCCAACGTAGGCTGTCATCCTGAGCGCAGCGAAGGATCTTGTCCGGGCCACCGAGTCGTCAGGGAAGATCGGGATCGTGGCCTGAGCACATCTGACCGCCGAGCCTACCTTCGCTGCGCTCAGGATGACATGTGGGGGTCGGCACGTATACCGTGTTGTATATCCCCATTTTGTGGATAACCTGGGGATAACTTTGGGATATGAGAGGGATATGGCCGGGGATGGCGGGGAATAGCGAGGGCGATCCCTGTCTGATTCACCACGGAGACACGGAGATCACGGAGACGATCTCCGTCCGCCGTCCGCCGTCCTCGTCACCAACCCCCAACCCCCAACCCCCACTACGCCGGTTTGCCCCACAGGTCGTATTCCGTCGCCTGGGTGATCCGCACGGGGATGATCTGGCCGAGGGCGAGACCGGGGCGGGCGTGGACAAAGACCATGCCGTCCACTTCGGGGGCCTGGCGGATGGTGCGCCCGGCAAAGATGGGGCGGCTGCGCCCGCGTTCATCCTCCAACGTGCCGGTGCCTTCCAGCAGCACATCAAGGCGCTGGCCGACGTGGCGGCGGTTCTTGCGCGCCACGATGCCTTGCTGAAGTTGCATCGCCTGACGGTAGCGCCGGGTCTTGATCTTCTCCGGTACCGGGTCGGGCAGTGTGGCGGCGGGGGTGCCTTCTTCGGGCGAATAGGTGAACATGCCAACGTGGTCGAAGGCGATCTCTTCCAGGAAGTCGAGCAGCGCGCCGAACTCAGCATCCGTCTCGCCGGGGAAGCCGACGATGAAGGTGGTCCGCAGGGCGATATCGGGGATGGCGGCGCGGAAGTCGCCCAGCAGGCGGCGCACGCGGGCCATGTCGTTGGGGCGCTTCATCCGGCGCAGCATCTCCGGGGCGGCGTGCTGGAGCGGCATATCGATATAGGGGCAGATCTGCGGGTGGCGGGCCATCGTCTCGATCAGGCCGGGCGTGACCTGCGTCGGATAGGCGTACATCAGCCGGATCCAGCGCATTTCGGGCACCTCGGTGCAGAGGGCGGTCAGCAATTGGGCCAGCCCGTCGCGTAGCCCCAGGTCCACCCCGTAATAGGTGCTGTCCTGGGCGATGAGGATGCACTCTTGCACCCCCTGTTCGGCCAGGTCGCGCACCTCGGCCACCAGTTCCGGGATCGGCTTGCTGACGTGCTTGCCGCGAATGGCCGGGATGATGCAGAAGGCGCACTTGTGGTCGCAGCCTTCGGAGATTTTGACATAGGCGCTGGCTCCCGTGGCCTTGCGGCGGAAGCGCTTCAGTTGTGCGGTGGCCTGCACCGGAGCGAGGGGCGCACCCAACACGCTGCTGCCGTTCATCGGGCCGATGCTGTCGAGGGGGATGATCGCCCCCTGCCCCGGCGCGGCGGTGACGGTGCCGCCCGCCCGCAGGTGCTCGACCAACGTCACGATTTCCGGCCATTGCCGGGTGCTCAGCAGCGCATCAATCCCGCCGACGCGGTTCTTCAACTCGTCGCCGTAGCGGTGGGCCGCGCACCCCGCCGCGATCAATAGTTGGCCGGGACGCCGCGCCTGGTCTAGCTCACTCAACACGCCCACCGATTGGTCGGTCGAGGCGTGGAGGAAGCCGCAGGTATTGACGATCAGCACGTCGGCCTGGGTGGCGTCGGCGGGGGCATACCCCGCCTCGCTCAACAGGGAGCCCATGCCTTCGCTGTCCACCGAGTTTTTTTCGCAGCCCAGGGTCGAAATATGATAGGTTGGTTGGGCTTTTGTTCGCGTGTCCATGCATCTCCAATAACGAAAGCAGCAGCAATCAGTCGCCAGAGCGAGGACGCTTGCTGATCCAGGTTCTTACATCTACCGGTAATTCGTGAACTGCAACGGCACCGGGTAGTCGGCCTCGTGGTCGCGCAGGAACTTCTGCACCGCTTGCAGGTCGTCCTTGGCCTTGGCGGTGACGCGGAGGGCATCGCCCTGCACCTGCACCTGCACCTTGGGCACGTTGTCACGGATCTGCTTGCTGAGCTTGCGGGCCAGATCTTCCGCGATGCCTTTGTGCAGGGTGACCACCTGGCGGTAGGTCATGCCCCCGGCCTCTTGCGGCTCCCCGTACTCGAAGATCTTCAGCGACAGGCCGCGCCGGAACGCCTTGCTCTCCAGAATGTCGCGGATCTGCGACAGGGCGAACTCGCTGTCGCTGGTGATGGTGATCGTTTTTTCCTCTAGCTTGAGGTCGCTCGCCGTATCCTTCAGGTCGTAGCGGGTACGCACGTCGCGCAACGTCTGGTCCACCGCGTTGACCAGTTCTTGCCGTTCAAAATCGGATACCACATCAAAAGAGAAGGTGCCTGCCATAGTAACTCCTGTCGTGGGGCGGGGTTGGGGCTAACCCCCACCGCCTGCGCCCTATCCCTTACTTAATAAGCGTCTCGCTGCCGTTGACATCCCACTGCTTCGTGACCACCGTTTGCTGCGGGCTGCCCATGATCCCGCGCTCCTGGCCGTTCACCTTGACCCGCACAATGTCGGCGCGCCCGGTGCGGATTTGCACGCTGCGGAAGCCGGTCCAGGCACGAACCGTGTTGGGTTGGAGCGTGCCTTCAAACGCTTTGATATCGTCCACAAACACGCGGAACCAGACCGCCCGCTGGATCGAAATTTCGACGGTGATGGTGCCGGTGACGGCCTGCGTGCTGGTGATGGGGGTCGCGCCCGGTCCTGCCGTACCCGTCACCGCCACGACGGGCGGAGTCGCTACGCCTGGTGATTGGGCGGGCGGGGGGGTGGTGCCCGGCGCGGGCGTGGGCGGCAGCGGCGTCGGCGGGAGCGGGCTGGGGCCAGGGGTGGGCAGCGGCGTCCAGACGGGGGTTTGCGAGACCAGGACCGTCGGCAGCAAGGCCAGGATCGTCGTCGGGGTGGAAGGGAGCACGGTTGGGGTGGGCAACGCTTTTTGCGAACTGGTAAAGGTGCTGTAGAGCAGGTAGGAGGCGATCAGGACCACCAACGCCAGACCCGACACCACCGTACAACTGGGCGCATAGCGGAGCCGGGTGTTCACCGGCTCGCGGCTCACCGGCTGGATATCGATCCCCAGCGCCCGGGTGGGGCGCAACGGCTTCGCGCCCGACTCGATCGAGCGGGGCGAGACGCGGGCCGCCGTGGCAGTGGCCGCGGTCGTCGCCGGGCGCAGGGCACGCCGCACCGGGGGGTTGAGGGCACCTTCATACGCCGCGACCACCTCGGCGTAGGGTAGCTCCAGGAAAATCGAATAGTTGCGCAAGAAGCCACGGGTATAAACATCGCCCGGTAGCTCCTCAAAGCGGTTGTTTTCTAGCAGATCCAGGTATTTCAGGCGGATGTGCGTTGCGCGTTCCACGTCCTCCCAGGTCAGTCCGCGTGCTTCGCGGGCCTCTCGCAGCATATCGCCAAGATTCGTCATGGGCTTGATCCGTTTGCTCGTATCTTTGATCGTCTCGTAAGCGGGCTGTCCACCAGCAGTGGATGAGCCAACAGCCATTATACCCGATAGGTGGGACGGGGGGCAAACGGGGGCGCGTTACGAGTGCTGAGTGCTGAGTGCTGAGTGCTGAGGTGTGGCTTCTTCCTATAATAATAGACACGATCCCCAGCACATGGTCGTCAGTCGTCAGTCGTCAGTCGTCAGTCGTCAGTTCTCAGTTCTCAGTTCTCAGTTCTCAGTTCTCAGTTTTGAGATTGCCAAACTCATTCCTCATTCCTCATT
>JBBSAN010000683.1:0-4255 GCA_038252265.1 Chloroflexia bacterium | reverse complement strand
TCTCCAGGTCAATGTCGGGCTGGTAGAAGCGATTAAACAGCACCAACCCGTCCGCCCCGGCCAGGTCGAGTTGCCGGGCCATTCCGGCCATGTTGCTGAAGTAGGGGCTGAGCTTGATCGCCACGGGGATTTGCACCGCCGCCTTGACCGCCCGGAGGATGTCCAGATACATTTGCTCCACGGCCTCGCCCGATTGGTCGGGGTCGGTAGCGATTGTATAGACATTTAGCTCCAGCGCATCCGCCCCGGCCTGCTCGATCTGCTGTGCGAACTGCGTCCAGCCGCCGAGCGAACTGCCATTCAGGCTGGCGATGATCGGGATATCCACTGCTTCTTTGGCCCGGCGGATGTGGTTCAGGTACGTCTCCGGCCCGATGGTGAGCCGGGTCGGGGGCGGGAAGAAGCTCTGCGCCTCGGCAAACGTGTCGGTGTGATCCTCGAGATGGTGCTGCAACAGCCACTGGTCGCGCACCAGTTCTTCCTCGAACAACGAGTAGAGCACCATGGCGGCGGCCCCGGCGTCCTCCATCTGCCGGATGTTGTCTACCTGCTCGGACAGGGGCGAGGCGGAGGGTACCAGCGGCGTGCGCAGCCGCAGCCCCAGGTAAGAAGTCGTTAAATCCATTCCGGCTGCCGATCCTTTCTGGTCGTACAGTGAGTCATCTCTACATTAGCCCTGGCTGGCGGGCAACGGGGCGGTTCGACCGTTCGTCGTGGCCGGGGCCGCCGCGTGTTCCGCCGGGGCGGGCGGCGCGGTGCCCGGACGCGCCGCCATGTACTGGTACAGGCCCCAGCGCTCGTCTACATCCGCCTGCGCGGTGGCAAGCAACCGCCGGGCAACTTCCGGTTGGGTGTGCGTGAGCATCTTGAAGCGGTTCTCCATCTCGAAGTACTGCGCCACCGGAATGCGCGGGGCCTTCGATTCGAGCAGCAACGGGTTTTCGCCGCGAGCGGCCAGGGCCGGGTTGTAGCGGTAGAGCAGCCATTGGCCCGACTCAACTGCCGCCCGCTGGTGCTGCAAGCCCTCGGTCATTTCGATCCCGTGGGCGATACAGTGGCTGTAGGCGATGATCAGCGCCGGGCCGTCGTAGGCCTCGGCCTCCAGGAACACTTTCAGCGTGTGCTCATCCTTCGCGCCCATGGCGATGCTGGCAACATAGATGTTGCCGTAGCTCATGGCGATCAGGCCCATGTCCTTCTTGCGGCCCTGCTTGCCCCCCGCCGCGAACTTCGCCACCGCCCCGCGGGGGGTCGACTTGGACGCCTGCCCGCCGGTGTTGGAATAGACCTCGGTGTCGAGGACCAGCACCTTGACGTTGTGGCCGCTGGCAAGCACATGGTCCAGGCCGCCAAAACCGATATCGTAGGCCCAGCCGTCGCCACCGATGATCCAGACGCTGCGGCGCACCAGCGCATCGGCCAGCCCGGCCAACCGCCGGGCGGCAGGGTCGGTCAGCGCCGCTAGCCGGTCCTTCAGTTGGGCCACCCGTTCGCGCTGCTCGTGGATCGCCGCTTCATCCGCCTGCCCCGCGTGCAAGATCGCGTCGGCCAGGTCGTGGCCCACGGCGGGGGCCAGTTCCGCGAGCAACCCCTCGGCCATCAGTTGCTGCTGGTCCAGCGAGAGGCGGAAGCCGAGACCGAACTCGGCGTTGTCCTCGAATAGCGAATTGGCCCAGGCCGGACCGCGCCCGGCGGCGTTGGCCGTCCACGGCGTGGTGGGCAGGTTGCCCCCGTAGATGGACGAGCAGCCCGTAGCGTTCGCCACCACCATGCGGTCACCGAACAACTGGGTGAGCAGCTTGATGTAAGGGGTTTCGCCGCAACCGGAGCAGGCCCCGGAGAACTCGAACAGCGGCTGCTGGACCTGCTGCTGGCGGATGGTGGAGACCTTGATCCGCTGCCGGTCCAGGTCGGGGATGGTCTGGAAGAACTCCCAGTTGGTCCGCTCCTGCTCGCGCAGTGGCGGCTGGGCCTCCATGTTGATCGCTTTGTGCCGGGCCTCGGACTTGCTGCGCACGGGGCAGACATCCACGCACAGGGCGCACCCGGTGCAATCTTCGGCGGCCACCTGGATGGTATACTGCAACCCCTGCCAGTCGCGGTCGCGAGCCGCAACCGCCCGGAAGGTGGGCGGTGCCCCGGCCAGGGCCTCCGGCTCATAGGCCTTGATGCGGATCACGGCGTGCGGGCAGACCATCGCGCACTTGCCGCACTGGATGCAGATATCGGGGTCCCACACCGGGATCTCCTGGGCCAGGTTGCGCTTTTCCCACTGCGCGGTGCCGGTCGGATAGGTTCCGTCTACGGGGAGCGCGCTCACCGGCAGGCTGTCGCCGCGCCCGGCGATGATCGGGCCGAGCACCGATTGGACGAAGAACGGGGCCGCTGCCGGCACTGCCGGGAGCAGTTCCCGGTGGCTCGTCGCCTGGGCGGGCAGCGCGACTTCGTGCAGATGGGCGAGGGTCTGATCGACCGCATCGAGGTTCATGGCGACCACGGCGTCGCCCTTCTTGCCATAGGTCTTCTTGATCGAGGTTTTGATCGCCGCCAGCGCCTCGTCGGCGGGCAACACGCCCGAAATAGCGAAGAAGCAGACCTGCATGACCGTATTGATCTGGCGGCGCATCCCGCTCTCCTGGGCCACTTTATAGGCGTCAATGACGTAGAACCGGGCGTGCCTGTCGATCAAGGTCGCTTGCACCGGACGCGGCAGGTGATCCCAGACCTCCTCCGGCCCATAGTGGGTGTTGAGCAGGAAGGTGCCGCCGGGCCGGAGATGTTCCAGCACATCCAGCCGTTCCAGGAACCCCGGCTGGTGGCAGCCGACAAAGTGCGCCTGGTCTATCAGATAGGGCGCATGAATCGGGCGGGGGCCGAAGCGCAGGTGGGACACCGTCATCGCGCCCGATTTCTTCGAGTCGTAGACGAAATAGCCCTGCGCGTGCTCCTCGGTCTCTTCCCCGATAATCTTGATCGTGTTCTTGTTGGCCCCAACCGTGCCGTCCGACCCCAGGCCGTAGAAGATGGCCCGCACCACATCATCCGCCTCGATCGAGAACGCCGGATCATACGGCAGGCTGGTGTAGGTCACGTCGTCGTTAATCCCGACCGTGAAATGGTTGCGGGGCGTAGCGGCGGCCAGGTTATCGAACACCGCCTTCGCCATAGTCGGGGTGAATTCTTTGGAGGCCAGGCCGTAGCGCCCGCCAACCACCACCGGCGGGATCGCGGGGGCACCGGCGCGCCACATGCCTTCATAGAGCGCGCTCACGCAGTCCAGATAGAGCGGCTCACCGGCGCTGCCCGGCTCTTTCGTCCGGTCCAGCACGGCGATAGCCTTGGTGGTCGGCGGCAGTGCCGCCAGCAGCCGCCCGGCGTCGAACGGGCGATAGAGCCGCACGGTGACAACGCCGAGCTTGGCCCCGCGAGCGTTGAGATAGTCCGCCGTCTCGCAGGCCGTCTCCGCGCCCGACCCCATGATAATCACCACCTGCTCGGCATCCGCCGCGCCATGATAGTCGAACAGCCGGTACTGCCGTCCCACCTGGGCGGCGAAGCGATCCATCACCGCTTGCACCAGGGCCGGGCAGGCCGCGTAGTAGGGATTAGACGCCTCACGGGCCTGGAAGAAGACGTCCGGGTTCTGGGCCGTGCCGCGCAGCACCGGATGATCGGGCGACAGGCCGTGGGCGCGATGCGCCTGCACCGCCTCGTCGTCAATCAGCGCCCGCAGATCGGCATCGGTAAGCAGTTCGATCTTGGCGATCTCGTGGGAGGTGCGGAAGCCGTCGAAGAAGTGGACGAACGGCACCCGGCTCGCCAGGCTGGCGGCCTGGGCGATCAGCGCGAAGTCGTGGGCTTCTTGCACCGAGCTGGCACAGAGCATCCCCCAGCCGGTGGCCCGCGCCGCCATCACGTCGCTGTGGTCGCCAAAGATGGACAGGGCCTGCGTGGCGAGGGCGCGGGCGGCGACGTGGAAGACCACCGGGGTCAATTCCCCGGCGATCTTGTACATATTGGGGATCATCAGCAGCAGGCCCTGCGAGGCCGTGAAGGTGGTCGCCAGCGTACCGGTCTGCAAGGCCCCATGCACGGCACCGGCGGCCCCGGCTTCGCTCTGCATCTCGACCACGCTGGGCACACTGCCCCACAGGTTGGGCTGGCCCTCGGCGGCCCAGGCATCGGCCCATTCCCCGATCGAAGAGGCCGGGGTAATCGGGTAGAGGGCGATCACTTCGTTCAGGCGATAGGCCAC
>JBBSAN010000682.1:0-4264 GCA_038252265.1 Chloroflexia bacterium | reverse complement strand
GGGCCCAGCGCCCTATCCTACAGACGGTACGTGAATTATGAACGGCCCTCAGTGATCGCACGTCAGCCGGGTTGCAGCGGGAGTACGAACCGGTAAGTAGCTTTGACGGAATAGATAACCATATTGATGAGTCTACCACTAAATTCTACCAGCGTTGTCACTATTACAAGATATAATAATAAGGGGGAAGTGATTAGCAGGCCGGGTAATGCCGCCACGCGAACACGACAGCTGCGGCTGAGCAGCCGCAGTTAAGGGCAAGACGGGATAACCAACCTGCCGCAGGAAACCATACGGAGGCATGTTGATTAGGAAATATTGATAGTATTCACTATGCAGTACTACCGATATAAAGTATAAATATGCCTGATTCAAGGCCAAAACATATTGACCTGGCAACCAGATCGGTGCTATAATCGGGGGCGCGCTACTTCTTTGATCGGGTAGAGACTCCATATTTCGGGTCCCCAGTTCCAGGCAACAACCCAATTCTCCTTTCTGGCCGCTCCCTCCATTGTGCAACGACGGGACACTCTGTGAGTTCGGGGCGGTGTGTCTGGCGAGTGTGTGAGAGGAGCGAAGACGGCCTCGCCCAGATATTCCCCTGGTTCGTGACGCGCGCCACGGGGCTGGCGCGACGACACCTGTGTAGCTACATATTTAGGCTCTTTGAGAAATAGTGTGCTGCCTGTGTCGGCAGAAAATCGGCCCAGGCACCCTACGAATAGCAGTGGCTGCTGCTTACAAAGATTCCGCCGCTTGGGGCGATGGGGGTTCACCCCAGGCAGCACACTATTTCTCAAAGAGCCCATATTTATAGATGCTCAAGGAGGTTGGATATGAGCAGGGTAACTCGGCAACGAATCCCCCTATTCTTGATGATTCTCGGTCTTCTATTGGTGGGCGTGGTCGGCCTGGCCGGACGCCCTACCCTGGCGGCTCCCTCTGCCGATAAGGGTGGGGGCGGGTCCTATGCGGCCACCCCGCTGGATGTGACCATTCCGGGCAGCCCGTTGCAGATCGTCGTGCGGCCCAGCGGCAGCTATGGCGTGTCTCGCAACGGGGTGCAGCAGTTCTACGGCGGCTATGCCGAAGGGGCGTACCTGTGGGTGAACGGCCAGGTCTGGGGGCCAGAAGCCGTGCCTGCGGGGAACTCGGTCAACCAGTATACCCCGGTCAGCAGCGTACTCAGCGGCAACGGCAGCGCGGGTAATCCGTGGGTGGTGACCAACGTGCTGGACGTGGGGGCCACCGGCCTGCAACTGACCCAGCGGGTCAGCTACATCAACGGCAATGAATTTATCCGCAACGACTGGTCGCTGTGCGTCACCAGCGGCGCGGGGGCCAGCAATGTCCACCTGTTCCACGCCGCCGACCTCTATACCGGCGGCAACGACCAGGGCTATGGCTACTACGATCCGCGCACCGGGGCCATCGGCGGCTACAACCAGGCCCGCGACCTGTACCAGATCTTTATCCCGATCACCGGCGGCAGCCGCTATGAAGAGGATGGCTATAGCACGATCTGGGCCGACATCGGCAGCACCAGCGGACCGGGTGGCGGCTTCCGCAACTTCTACCGCCCCAATGATTACATCGACAATGGGGCCGGACTGGAGTACGTGTTCAATGCGACCACCGGCTGCAACAACTTCTCTGACTATGTCAGCTTCTCCAGCCAGCCGATCATTCCCGGCACCGGCACGCCCACCACGGGGCGGCCTATCCGCCAGCCCGCCAACCTGTGCGTGAGCCTGCTGCAAGACCCGGACACCACCCTCGCGCCGGGCCAGGTCTTCACCTACACGATCATGGCGGTGAACACCGGCCCCGGCCAGGCAGGCGATGGGACAGTGCGCATCCCGCTTGATCCGAATATCGAAGTGCTGGATTTTGTCAGCGGCAGCAGCAACGGGTTCGTGGACTATGTGGGGGATGATGCCGTATCGGTCGTCTTCCGCGACGCGGTCAACAGCCCGCAAGGGGCCAGGGCGATGATCATCGCCCGCGTGCGGCCCACCGCTCCGCTTAACACCAAGATCACCAGCCGGGCGATCGCCGCGTGGTCGGATAACCAGCCGCACCACACCAAGTTGTCCAACGCCATCACCGTGACGGTGGGGGCGACCAAAGATTCGGGCAAGCATGGGCTGCAACAACCACTGGTGACCTTGCCCAACGGGCCGATTGACGCGGGCACTCCGGTTATCGTGGGCGGCGACTTCTTCGGCCAGGACGAGCGGGTCAGCGTCTGGATTAACCTGCCCGATAATTCGGTGGTCGGGTTCGATGACTCGGCCTATGAACTGGCGGACGTGGATGGCATCGTTGCCTTCGCCCTAGGCACCACCGATGCCCCCTCTGGCACCTACTCCGTGGTGGCCCACGGGTTGTGTACGGGGGTCGAAGGAGTAGGCACCTTCACCATCAAGTAGCGGATAGCGCAAGCTGTCACCAGCATCGGGGAGCCGGGATGATCCCGGCTCCCCTTTTGGCGGGCGTTGTGGGCAGAAATTAGAAGGCAGAAATTAGAAGTCAGCTTCCTCTAGTGGGTCACGCCGCAATTAGCTTGCCATTCAGCCAGGGTACAGGTAGGCAGAATTACGCACACAATCAATGGCTACTCAATTGCGGCGTGACCCACTAGTTGGGACAGTGCAACAACCATACCCCGCACCAACGGGCCTTGCCGCCGTGGGGCCGCATTAACGGGCCGGGGGCGGATCGCTCCCGCCAGAGGACAGCGACACGGCGGGACGTTCCGCCGTCCGCCCAGCCCCTGCCCTGCCCAACCGGCGGAGCAGGAGGAGCGGGGCCAGGCACGGGACGAGACAGAGTACGATCATCAGCAGGGGGCCGGCACTGAGGAGCAACCCCCAGCCGGGCGCGAGCAGGCCCAGACCCAGGCCGACGGCCATTCCGATGCCGCCCGCCACGAGGGGGTGACGCACGCCCGATAGACCCTGTTGAACCAGTTGACGCATAGCAATCTCCTTCGCGCCTGTGGCAGCCGGTCACCGCAGGCTTTCCGGCCAGGATGCTGGTTGATCCAGGTTGGCTTGTAGAAACGCTTTGACCTCTGCCGGGCCGGTGATGTGCAACCAGAGGGGGCCGCCCGCCGGGGACACATCGAGCACGAAGTGGAAAAAGGCACAACAGCGGCGCTCCAGGGCGACAAACTCGACCACGGAGGCATAGGCATCGGCGGCGAAGCGGAAGGCGTAGCCATCGGCCAGCTCCTGCCGTTCGAGCGCGCCGCTCCCCAGCAGGTACGCGGCCTGGGCGAGATGGGCCTCGCGTTCCGCCTCGTCAATCACCGTCAGGTCACAGGCCAGGGGTGGCGGATCAGACACCGTCGCATTCGGTAACATTCGCAATCTCCTTTCAGTTAGAGAAGACGGGCAACAACTTCCCTACGGAGAAGAGTGTAGCACATAAAGTACACTTTAAGTCAAGAGGGTTGAGCTGGCAAAATGAGCACAAAATGAGCATCTTATGGTCTGGTCTCGCGCCACCGCCCGCGCTACAGTAGAGATGTTGGGAACAGCCCAACCGTGGCGAATAGTTACCCGAGCATGGAGGATGTTTCATGAAAGCGACAGGCACGTTTGAGCAAGGGGCCGGGATCTGCGCGATCCTGGCGGGGGTGGTCGGCTTCCTGTATTCTCTCTCCTTTATCTTGATCCGCAACGATATCCTGACGGCGTTGTGCCTGATGGCCGGCGGCCTGCTGACGATGGTCGTCATGGTCGGCCTTTACGAGCGGCTACGTGAGACCGACGGAGCCAGCGCCCTGCTGGCGCTGGTGCTGGGCATCGTCGGCGCGCTGGGCGCGATGGCCCACGGCGGCTATGATCTGGCGAACGCGATCAACCCCCCGGCCAGCAACCCGGTGGCCGCCGCCAACCTGCCCTTCGCCCTGGACCCGCGTGGCCTGCTCACCTTTGGCCTCGCCGGGCTGGCCCTGTGCTGCTTCGCCGGGCTGATGAGCCGCAGCCGGGCCTTCCCCGGCGGGCTGCCCATCCTGGGCTACATCCTGGCCGCCCTGCTGGTCATCACCTACCTGGGCCGCCTGATCATCCTCGACCCGACCAACCCGCTGATTGTGGCCGTTGTGCTGCCTACCGGCTTCCTGCTCAACCCGGCCTGGTATGTCTGGCTGGGGCTGACCCTACGTGGGCGCTCTCAGGCGGCGGTCACCTCCATGGCGGCCCCCCGCTGATCCGCCTCACACCCGGCTTACACAGGCGCGCCGCGCCGTTAT
>JBBSAN010000681.1:0-4275 GCA_038252265.1 Chloroflexia bacterium | reverse complement strand
GGGGGCGGTTGGGGGCGCGCCCACCCCGGGCGCGCTTTGGTCACTCCCCGTCCCCGCCCCAACCCCCCCCCGGCTTCTGGTGTGTGTTTGGGGGGGGCGCCCCCCCCCCCCGCGACACCGGAGACCCTTGTCTACGCCATTCGCCAGCTACTGCGCCAGGGCGCTACCTGCTACACCGAGAGGCTGTTCGAGCAACTCATCCTTAAGGCCACCCCGATCTTCACCAATTATGCCCAAAGGTGTTTTCCCTCCTCTGTAGAGGATCGGGCCGAGGTCATCCAGCGCGCCTCGATCCAAATGTGGAAAGAGGTGTTCGATCTGCGGCCCACCCAAGAGTTCTGGGAGGTGTTCTTCAACCGGATGGTCCGATTCACCTGCTTTGCCGCTGCCGATCCCATGCGGCGCGCTCAATCCCACGAACGGCCGTTTCGCACCGGGTATATGGCGAATGGCGATCGCTGGTCCGAGGAAGATCTAGTGCCGGCTCCCCCACCACCAGTCGATCTCGACCGGATGCTGGTCTTACAGCTGAGCGCGCGCTTACCCGACCGAGTGCAGCAAGTAGTGCTCTTGCGCCTCCAGGGGCTCCCCCAAGTCAGTCAGGATCCGACCGTGCCGACCATCAGCCAGATACTGGGCATCAGTGACCGCACTGTGCGCACCTATCTACGACAAGGCGAACACCAGATCCGAGAATGGCTGGCTCAATCGATAACCCCACCTACGTCTTGATCAGCGCTGGCCTCCCCTACAGGCGCAGTCCAGGGGCCGCAACGGCGTAACCACGTCCCCACGGGCAGACCGTGCAGGGGTGGTAGAATGATATGGGGCGATGCGGGATCACCCGCGTTCCCAGCCCGCCACCCTACGCCCCCCACGACCCTCCTGGCCGTACCCCCTTCCGGCGGCGACCGGCACGCCCCCGTCATCCTACCCACCGCGCACGATCGCTTCGATTCGATGTCTGGGGGTATTCTGCTAAGCTGCAATGGATGCTATAATAAGGTCAGCACTCCCCGCGTCTGGATGCGCCGCGCGGCCGCCGGGTTTTCGCCGCGAACGCCACCCCGTCCAGCGGTCCACTGGCTTACTAAGCCGGAGGCGTACTACTCAAAGCGCCCGGCGTAGGGGCGTGTACCGCAGCCGGGAGGCGGCAAGAATCTGCCGGGATCGCCGCTGGGACGGTCCTGGCAGCCTGCGACGAGATACCAGGAGGAGATCTGGATGGCCACCCCCCCCGATCATAGCGCATTCGTTGATATGCACAGCCTACAGCTGGCGTTTCTGGATGCGCTGGAACGAGGCGAACTGCCGGATCCCTGGCTCACCGCCTATCCAGAGCATGCTGCCCTGTTCCGGGCGCTAGCCAGCAGCACCCTGGCACCCGCCGATCCCCCATCGCCCGCCGACCTGGCCGCCACCGCCGCGATCCTGCGCGCCACGCTCCAGGCACAAATGGCCCGCAGCCAGCCGACGGAGCCGGGATTGATCGCGCGGATGGCCGCGCAAGGGCAGACGGTGTCCACGGTCGCCGCCGCACTACGGCTGTCCCCCGACATTCTGTTTAAAATCGATCAGCGAATGATTCGCCTGGACACTGTCCCCGAGCGCTTACTCCAGGATCTCGCCACCCTGCTGGACTGCGCCCGCGCCGCCTTGTGCGCGGGCCTGACGGGCGCCAGCCCGTCACCTGACGCCGGATCCTCGACCCGACCAGACAGGCGTCAGCTGACGTTTGCCGAAGCCGTTCAGACCAGCCGCACCATGGACCGCGCCGACCAGACGTACTGGCTGACCACCCATGGCGTCTCCGGCTGCCCGCCAGACTCGTCCCCGACCCTCCCCCGCTAGGCTGCCTACGGGTGACCACCGGCCCGACCCCGCACTCGCCGCGTAGGGACGGGCCGTGATTTTGCGAGCCCGCGCCGCTCCCGCACACTCATTAGCGCTCCGGTAACTATCTAACAGGCAAATTGCTCATAAAACACCCCCAAAATCTGCCGGGTGTCGCTCCAGCCACAGAATTAAATAAGAAGAGTGGCGATGGGTTGCCCACCTGAGGTACGACCCCCTCGCCGGGTGACGGTGCACCTCCCGAGACCCCGTGCTATCTAGTGCAGGAGGCTGGTGATGATTCCCCCTACCGCCGAGCAATTGCTCGCCGCGTTGCCCACATTGGATGCGGGCTATCAACTGCGGCCCGGCCAGATGCAGATGACCCAGGCGATCGCCCGCGCGATCGCCCGCCAGCGCCCCCTCCTGGTGGAAGGGGGCACAGGGGTTGGCAAGTCCCTGGCCTACCTGATTCCCGCGGCCCTTGCGGCCACGACGACCGGTGCCCGCGTGCTGATCGCCACCAGTCACAAGCACCTCCAGGACCAACTCATCAAAAAAGACCTGCCCCGAGTCAACAGCCTGCTCACCCAGGCGGGCCTGTCCCCGGTCACCGCAGCGACGCTGAAGGGCCTAACCAATTATGTCTGCCAGGTGGGCGTCGAGGAAACCCGGGCCGCGCTGGATGATCCGGAGGAACTGCCCGCCTTCCTGGAGTGGCTGCGGGCGTCCGACCATCATGGGGAATTCGAAGAGATTCCGTTCGCGCTTTCGCGATCCTTCCAGGCGCGGGTGAGCACGGATAGCGGGGAGTGCCTCCACCGCCGGTGCCCGCATTATGCCCGCTGCTGGGCCCAGGCGGCCCGGCAGCGGGCCGCCGCGGCCTCCATTGTGATCACCAATCATATGCTTCTGGCGCTCCACCTGGCCAGCGACGGGCACATCCTGCCGGGGCAATACGATATCCTGATTATCGACGAAGCCCACGCCTTTGAAGAGGCGGCCACCGCCGCCTTGGGCGGCGCGGTCTCGGTCGGGGCGATCCGTCGGGTCCTCAGCAGCGTGCTGCTTAAGCAGCACAGCGATCCCGAGCTGCTGGCCGCTGCCGCGAATGTCCTGGATACGCTCGATGAGCATTTGCAGGAGCGCTTGTATGACGCCGGCGGCCCGGTCACCGTGACCGAGCCGCTGGAGCCCGCGTTGCGCCTGGTGCCGCTGTTGACCGCGTTGACGCAACCCCTTCCCGGTGCGCCCCAACACCCACCGGGGATCTTGACCGATGGCGGAATCGGCGAGATTGCCGGGGAACCAGTCTCCGCCGAGGAGGCCGCCTTAGAACGGCTCCGCGCCCGGCTGGAAGGCGTGCAGACCCGCCTGCACTTCTGCGCCCAGGTGACCGATCCCAATCATGTATATTTTCTCGAAGCGACCGGGACCGAAGGCCCCCACCGCCCCGGGTGGGTGCTACAGGCTCAGCCGATCACGGTCGCGGCGGTGCTGGCGGAGTGGTGGGCGCAGCAGCCCACGACGATCTGTACCAGCGCGACCCTAAGCACCGGACAAGCACAGAGCTTCACCTTTATGGCGAACCGGTTGGGGCTCTTCACGGCCGAGACAGTGACGGTCCCCTCGCCCTTTGATTATCTCCGCCGCACCCGCCTGGTGCTGACCCCGGTCGCCGGCCAGGAGGGCAGCAGCCAGGGCTATTATGCCGCACTCGCCCACTGCATGACCGATCTCCTGGAGGCCGCCTCCGGTAAGGCCCTCCTCCTGTTCACCAGCAACCGCGCCTTGGAAGCGGTCTGGAACCGCTTAGCGGACGAGCCCCGGCTCGCCACCTGGCGACGGCTGCGGCAGGGCGCAGCGCCCGCAGCCCTCCTGACCGAGACCTTACGGAGCGCCCCGTTGGGCGCGCGGATCGTGGTCTGTGCGACACGCTCGTGGTGGCAGGGGGTCGATGTTCCCGGCCTGCGGCTGGTGGCGATGGATAAGTTGCCGTTTCCCCAGATGGGCCACCCGCTGACCGAGGCGCGCCTGGCCCATCTGGAGCGCGGCGGCGGCCGCGCCTTTCCTCAATTTATGCTGCCCCAGGCATTGATCACTTTTCGGCAAGGGTTTGGCCGCTTAATGCGCAGCGAGCGCGACTTTGGGGCGGTCGCGATCTGTGATGCCCGGCTGGACCGTCAGGCATACGGACGCCAGTTCGTCCAGGCCCTCCCAGCCACAATCCCGATCCTCCGCTCGGCGCGGGAGTTACATGCCTGGATCGCCCAAATGGAAGCGGGCCTTACCCCCGCCTCGCCGGTGGGCAGCCCGCCCCCCACCTGCTGCTGCGCCGCCCGGATGTCGCGCAGCGGTGCGTCCATACCGAGTGCGTCGACCAGCCCTCGCCCGCGTGCCACGGTGTCGGGCGTGTAGCCGAGTTCCACCCCCGACTCGATC
>JBBSAN010000680.1:0-4279 GCA_038252265.1 Chloroflexia bacterium | reverse complement strand
CTGGGGCACCCGACCCTCAATGGGCGGAGCCATATCCTACAAGGATACGAGCAGCATGACCCAAGCGCCATAAGCCAGCGACCTCTTCCGCACACACTCGCCACCAATCACTGACCACTGACCACTGACCACCGATCACTGACCACTGACCACTGACCACTGACCACTGACCACTGACCACTGCGTTAGCCTTTTGCCAGAAGGCGGCACTTGGGGTATAATGGGGCGGCGTCCATCGCCCACCACCTCAAGGAGCATCACACCGAATGACCAATCGCCGCGGCCTCTTGCTAGTGGTCGTCTTCATCGCCGGGATGACCAGCCTGGGCATCGAAATGTCCGCCTCCCGGCTGCTGGCCCCCTACTTCGGCACCTCCCAATTCATCTGGGCTAACCTGATCGGGCTGGTGCTGATCTATCTGTCGATCGGCTACGTGATCGGCGGGCGGGTCGCCGACCGCTGGCCCCGCGAAAGCGTGCTCTACCAGATCACCCTGGTCGCCGGACTGTTCACCGCGATCATCCCGCTGATCGCTCACCCGATCCTCACCCTGTCGCTGGAAGGGTTCCGCGAAGTCTCGGTCGGCATCTTCTACGGCTCGCTGCTGGGCGTGATCGTGCTCTTTGCCGTGCCGGTCACGATGCTGGGTATGGTCTCGGTCTTCGCCATCCGCCTGAGCATGAACGAAGTGGGCAAGGCGGGCAACACTGCCGGGGCGATCTATGCCCTCTCCACCATCGGCAGCATCCTGGGCACGTTCATCCCGGTCTTTATCCTCCTGCCCAACTTCGGCACCGCCCGCACGATCTACATCACCGCCGCCGCCCTGCTGGTCGCCTCGGCAGCGGGGCTGCTCAGTGCCCGCGCCGTGCGTAGCGCCGCCGTCGCCGGGCTGGGGGCCATCCTCAGTATTGTGCTGATCGCGGTGCCGCCCAGCCTGATCAAGCCGCCGCCCTATGGCACGCTGTTGACCGAGCGCGAGTCGCTCTATAATTACATCCAGGTGGTGCAGACCGACAACGGCGATGTGCATCTGGTGCTGAACGAGGGCCACGCGATCCATAGCTGGTATCGCGCCGACCCGGCCCAGCCGCTGACCGGTGGGCCGTGGGACTACTGGCTGGTTGCCCCCTACTTCCACAAAGACCAGACCAAAGACACCGTCCAGAACATGCTGATGCTCGGCTCGGCGGCGGGCACGGCCAGCAAGCTGTTCACCCACGTCTACGGTCCCAAGCCGGTGGACAATGTCGAGATCGACCCGGAGATCGTCGCCGTGGGCCGCGAGTATTTCCACATGGACGAGCCGAACGTCACGACCCACATCGAGGACGCCCGCGTCTACCTGGGCCGCACGACCGAAAAGTACACGATCATCGGCATTGACGCCTACCGCCAGCCCTATATTCCCTTCCACCTGACGACCAAGGAGTTCTTCGCCACCGCTGCCACCCATCTCGCGCCGAACGGGGTGCTGATGATCAACGCCGGACGGGCGGGCACCGACTTCAAGCTGGTGGACGCCATAGCCAGCACCATGCGCGCCGTCTTTCCCCATGTCTACATCGTGGACGTGGCCGGGGAGGGCCGCGCCGGGGGCAACAGCATGGTCGCCGGGATGATGGAAGCCGACGGCATCGCCAACTTCCGCGCCAATGCCGCCCGCGCCACCGATCCGATCCTGCGCCAGGTCTTCGACGCCAGCACCAAGTACGGCAACCTGCGCGAAGTGCCCCCCAGCGACTTCGCCTTCACCAACGACAAAGCCCCGGTGGAAGAGGTGGTCGATCAGATCATCCTGAACTACGTCAACAACCAATAGCGAGCAATGAGCGATGAGCGATGAGCAATGAGTAACGAATCTCATCTCATCAGCCTTCATCGGTTGAAACCCTCATTGCTCATCACTCATCGCTCATCACTCGTAAGGAGGCAGGCATGAACATCAAGCTCCGGCGCACAGCGCGCACCCCGTATTCTGAGGAGATCGCTATCTTCGACGCAGACAGCCGCGACGAAGGGGGCGAGGCGGTCAACATCGGCAAGCTCGACGTGCATTATGTGGACGACCAGATCGTGGGCACGTTGCTGATCTGGGCCGAGTATGCCACCAACTTCAACCGTACCCGCCCCGCCGACTCAGGCGAGACGATGACCGACCTGATCGATGAGATCCTGGCCGAGGTCAGCGAGCCGCTGGGCGTGGCCGCCGAGTACGGCATCGAGGTCTATTACCCGCGCCTGGACCAGCACGAATTCGTCGCCAACTACGACGAGGACGAAGAGGGCGAAGTGGAGACCGAGTACGAAGAAGAGGAAGTCGGCCTGACCGACGAGCGCGACGGACGAGTCCACTAAGGGGATAGGGGATAGGGGTTGGGGGTTAGTGGTTTGTACCAACCCCCAACCCCTATCCCCCAACCCCCATTGGAGGCGCGATGTATCTAAAACTGCGCCGGGTGGTGCGGACGCCCCGCTCGGAGAAAATCGCCCTGTTCGACCTGGACGAGCGCGACGCGGCGGGGCAGCCGGTCAATTTCGGCCTGCTCCACCTGCATTACCTGGCCGATGTGGTGCGCGGCACGCTGGTGCTGGCCCCAGCCTACTGGACCCGCCAGCAGGCGCGGATGCCCCGCCGTGCCGCCGAGGCCACCGATTACCTGTTCCCCGGCCAGGCGCAGGGCCGCCGCCAGGAGGACGATGCCAGCGATCCCGGAGCCGAAGGCCCGTTGGTTGATTTCGTAGACACGATTATGCGCGAGGTCTGCACGGCCATCGGGGTGCCCGGCAAGTGCGAGGTGCTGGTGGTGCTCGCCGCACCGGGGGGCCGCCAGTTCTTATCCAACTCGCCCCGCCTGCTCGCCCTGGAGACGCCGGATGAACCACCTGACGATCAACCCATCCGCCCCCGCAGCCTCCTTGGAGGGTGAACCGGGCCTCTTTCAACTCGCCGCGCTGGCCCCCTACCCCGCGATCCGGCATGGCCTGACCACCCGCCACCGTCCCCCCGGCCCGTGGGGACCGGCAGGCGACTGGAACATGAAGCGCCGGGGCGCGGACCCTGCCGTGGCCGCCGCCAACTGGGCCGCCTTCGTGGCGGCGGCGGGGGTGCCCCTGGATCGCATCGTCGCGCCGCAGCAGGTGCATGGCACCGTGGTCGTGCCGGTGGACGAACGCGACGCGGGCAAAGGAATGCAGCCGGGCGACCAGGGCATCGTCGGGGCCGATGCCCTGGTGACGCGCACGCCCGGCCTCTACCTGATCACCGGCTGTGCCGACTGTGCGCCGGTGTTCATCGTCGACCTGGTCACTCCGGCAATCGGGCTGGCCCACGCGGGCTGGCGCGGCGCGGTGGGCCGGATCGCGGAAAAGACGGTGGCGATCATGACCCAGGAATACGGCACCGACCCGGCGCAGTGCATCGCGGCCATCGGCCCGGCCATCGGCCCGTGCTGCTATGACGTGGGCCAGGAAGTGATCGACGCAGCCCGCGACGCCTTCGCGGAAGCCGACGACGAGTGGCAGGGCGAGCCGCCCTTGCTGATCTGGACCCGCCGCCAGCCCGGCTGGAAGATCCGCCGGGGCGACGTGCCCGACGCCGAGGAGCGGGTTTATTTCGACCTGGGCGGCGCGACCCGCCGCGCCCTGCTACTGGCGGGCCTGCGCCCGGCCAACATCCATCTCAGCGGCCTCTGTACCGCCGATCACGTCGATCTGTTCTACAGCCACCGCGCCGAAGAAGGCCGCGCCGGGCGCTTTATGGGCCTGCTGGGATTGCGTGATGCGTGATGCGTGATGCGTATTTATCTAATCACTCAGCACTCAGCACTCAGCACTCAGCACTCGTCACTAACCACTAACCACTAACCACTGACCACCCGTATGGACACACCTCTGGCCCACAATTTGCGGATCGTGCAGGAGCGGATCGCTAGCGCGTCTGCGGCGTCGGGACGTGCCCCGGCGGCGGTGACCCTCGTCGCGGTGACCAAAACCCATCCGGTCGCCATGATCGAGGAGGCGCGGGCATTGGGGTTGGTCCATCTGGGCGAAAACCGGGTGCAGGAGGCGGAGGAGAAATTCGCCGCGCCGGACGGGGGGGCTGCCGGGTTGGTGCCGCGGGCCGGGCTGACGTTGCACCTGATCGGCACGCTCCAACGCAACAAGGCCCGCCGCGCCGCCGCCTTTTTTGACCGGATTGACAGCGTGGACAGCGCCGATCTGGTCGCGGCGCTGGAGCGCCACCGGGCCGAGGCGGGCGGTCCGCCCTTGCCGGTG
>JBBSAN010000679.1:0-4279 GCA_038252265.1 Chloroflexia bacterium | reverse complement strand
GTAGGTGAGGCCGCGATTGGTCAGTGTGTCGGGATCGTCGGGACTAATTTCCAGGCTGCGGGTGTAGTCGGCTAGAGCCTCAGCGTCGCGCTGCATATGATTATAGATGATGCCGCGCTTGTAAAGTGTGTCGAGGTCGTCGGGGCGCATCTCCAAGCTGCGGTCGAGATCCGCCAGAGCATCATCCCAGCGACAGAGTAGCACAGAGGCCGCTCCGTAGTTCTCCGCCAGGTCGGTAGCGGATGCCGCTTGGCATAGCCGGGAGAGCAGCTGTGATAGGGTGGGATTATCAAGCGCCGCCGACAGTTGTGCATGGGCAGGAGTTAGAGGAGTTTTCGGCACCGTAAAACTCCTCTGGATCGGCGCAAGTGGGTCCAACCCTGGTGCAGTAGCAGCGGGAGGAAATAGTAGCTCCGGTGTGTCAGCACAGCGGCGCAGCAGCACACCGGCCAGGCTAGCAGCGGGACCGGCAGTAATGGAGTCGTCCACCAGGGTCGCCAGTTGGGTGATCAGCCAGGTAAAGCGGTCCAGCGGTGACTGTTGAGCATCGGCCAGCAGGTGAACGATGCGGGCGGCGATCAGTTCGTGGTCGGTGCGCCAGGTGCCGCCGCAGGTGCCGTGCAGGTACTCCTGGGCATTACGGGTGGGCGTAGGGGCGAACCCTTCACACAATAAGGCATCCACGCGCCGGGGCCGGACCCGCCCCTCGGTGAGTGCAGAGATCACCACCTGCGGGACTTCGGCTCCCCAGGCATGGCAGAGGGCCACGGCATAGTAGACCTGGAGGAACTCGGTCCATTCCGCAGGCTCCAACCCTCGTGGGTCTACACGGCTGTTCATCTCGATCAGGCGGCTTTGCACATAAGTATCCATGCCGCCGGTGCGGGTCAGGCGGGCCACGGCGACCAGCAACGACTCGTCCTCGTGGTGCGTGCTGGCGAGGACCGCCGCCGGGTTGGCCGCCTTGAGCATCCCACAGGCTTGCAACGCGGTAATCAGTCGCTGGACTTCGGCGCGATTCAGGCTGGGCAGATTGGTCGGCTCCGCTGACAGGTCGATGCCCGGCTGGGGTGCGTCTCCGTGGGCTTCGCTGAACCGCGAGGTGGCGATGATGGTGAGGTTGGGGATGGTGGCCTGATCGAGCGCGCTCAGCAGGCGGCTGTGGTTGCGGTAGACATTATCGAGTAGCAGGTAGACACGGCGATCCGCCCTGGCTGCCGCCGCACACGCCGGACGCAGGTCGGTCTCGTCCAGGGTGGCCCCTTCGCGCATCAGCAAGACGTACTCGCCCCGTTGCGCCAGTTCGTAGGCCAGGCGCATCAGGAAGGTGGATTTGCCGTTGCCGCCCTTCGCCCGCACCAGTTGGAAGCGCATCCCCGGCGCGTCCTGTGCCGCCTCGATCAGCCCCAGGATCGTGTCGGTCAGGTCACGGCGCGCATCCTGCCCGGCGATGATGTGCCGCAACCCCACCTGCCCCAGGCGCTCGTACATATTCCGCATGTTGGGGGTGGCGGCTTCCGCCGCCGCCTCATCAATCGCCTGCTGGTCAATCAGGCGGCAAGCGGCGGGCCAGGGAATCGGCGGCGGGGTGGTAGGGGCGGGCGGCGGGAGCAATTTCTCGGCGGCGTCCCGCAACAGGGTGTTGCCCGGATTGTTGGCGCGGGCCGCCCTAATCAATTCTTCTGTCCGGTTGTTTGGTTCGGCCCAATCCCGGATCAGGCTGAAGATCCGGGCAGGCCATGTGCCATTTCCAGCCACATTATTCAGATCTACTTCCAGCTTAAAGTACAGCAGTTGCCGCAGGGACTCGGTGTCGGGGTAGGCACTGACTAGCGCGTCGCGCAAGAGTTGGGTTTCAGGGCCGGTCAACGGTTTCATGCACAATCTCCGCATTAGAGGTTTACAATAGCTTGATTATACCATACCGTCCCGCAACGCAAACGGGCAAAGCAAAACGCGCCACCCGGTGGGGCAGCGCGCTTGTGCGTGGTGTGGTGGAGATGGGGGGAATCGAACCCCCGTCCAGAAAGTGCAGCCGGTGATATACTACAAGCTTATGCGGTAGTTTGGTTCCTCGCGTCCCAGTCCCCTGCCGCCAGGGTACAAGGCCGCCAGTCTGGTGGTCTTAGACGTGACTTACCCGACGATGGGCCACGCCGCACCTCTGTTCATGGCGCCCGAACCGTTCTACAGAGGAAGAGAACGGAGCGGACGTCGCCGGAGCTAGTTGGTACTAGGCAGCGAGAGCTAGTTGAGTGTTGCCAGTTATGGCTTTGCCCCAGTTTAACGAGGTCAGGCAGCTCGGCTTGCAATCCCCGTACATTCCCCCCTGTCGAAGCCAGGCATCCCCAGAGAGTAAAACACGGTGTGTGAAACGTGAAACGTGATGCGTGATTCTGACCACTGATCACTCGTCGTGGCTGCGGGATTTGACGACGCGCGCGATCTCGCGTTCGGCTTCCCGTTCGGCCAGAGCATCGCGCTTGTCGTAGAGCTTGCGGCCCTTTGCCAGCGCGATTTCGAGTTTGGCCCGCCCCCGCACCAGATAGATGCGGATCGGGACGATGGTCAACCCCTTTTGCGCGACCTTGCCGTGCAGGTACAAGATCTGGTTGCTGTGCAACAAGAGCTTGCGCGAGCGGAACGGCTCGTGGTTGAAGTGCGTGCCCGCCTGCGGGTAGGGGCTGATGTGGGCATTCAACAGCCAGGCTTCGCCGCGTTCAACCTTCACATAGCTTTCGCGCAGGTTGACGCGACCCTCGCGCACCGACTTGATCTCCGACCCCACCAGCGCCAACCCCGCCTCTAATGTCTCCTCGATCTCATAATCGTGGAAGGCTTTGCGGTTTACCGCCAGATCGCGGCGGGCACTGTCAGGCTTGGTCACCTTCTAATTGTACCAAATTTGGGTGGGCGGGTCAAGCATTTGCGTTTATGTAACGGGTGCCGTATAATACATTGCAATCCTATCACCCGGCGTGTTGTGCCCGCAACCGCTGTGGTGTGTCACTTTCTCAGGAGGAAAGTTCGTGAGTAAACGTCCCCCCCAGGGGCAAAATGCGCCGCGGCGGCCTCCCGCACCTCAGGCCCCGGCTCCTCCACCGCCGGAGACTGTCCGGGTGCCCGCCCGCCCTGTTGCGCGCCCAGTCCAACCGAACCGCCAGGCCCAGCCCCAACGTGGGGCGCAGCCTCAGCGGTCAGCCCAGCCCCAACGCCAGGGGCGCACCAATGTGGCGGCCCGTCGTGGGCCACCCCCGCGTTCCAATGATCGCTTACCCTGGATCATCGCCGGTGTGCTCGGCATTGTGATCGTCTTGTTGTTGGGAGTGTTCATTGCCACCAACAACAACGGCGGCACCGGCACGGCGGTCCCCACAGCGGTTGCCAACAACCCCGTTGACCCGAACAAGCAGCTCACGGTCAGCTCGGCGGAAGCGCCGCCGACCTCGGCCACCGACCCGCCGCGCATGAGCCTGGATGCGTTCAAGAAGCTGTATGACGACCCGACCCAGCGCCCGCTGATCATCGACGTCCGCGCCGCCGAAAGCTACGCGGCGGGGCACATCAAGGGGGCGATTTCGTTCCCCGAAAGCGATGTGGATGCCCGGATCAAGGAACTGCCGAAAGACAAGCTGATTGTCGCCTACTGTCAATGACCGGCTGAAAATGAAAGCGCCCGTGTGGCGCAAAAGCTTCACGATACCTACGGCTTTTCCTATGATAACTTGAAAGTCCTGCTTGGTGGCTGGAACTCTTGGAACGGCGCGGGCTACCCGACTGAGACCAGCGCGGCCCCGGCGACAGCGATCAAGCCCAGTGGCGTGACCACCAACACGATTCCGCTGTCGATCACGTCGCCGGTAGTCATCACCAAATGACATGCTGGCTATGCCTGTGACGAATGCAAAAGGCGGTCCCGCTGGGGCCGCTTTTTGTGTACCGCTTGACAGCCACGGGCCAGGGTGTACAATGCGGGTAGACGTATTACCCCAGGGGAGGCGAGCTGATGAAGTGTCCTTACTGTGGGCTAGCCGTGGCCGACACCGCGACCGTGTGCCCCAACTGTGGTGGTCCCCTCACGCCGGTGGAGGTGCCTGCGCCGGACATGCCACCGATCGCTGCGCCGGGGCCGGACGTGCCCGGCCCGGTGCCGCCCGACGACACCCAACGCCTGACGGTCCCCGACGCGGCGCTGCTGGCTGAGCCGCCGCCCCGGCCCCCGCCGCCCTCGGCGTGGTCCGCCACGTCCGGCGCACTCCCGCCCCCCGCCGACCCTCCG
>JBBSAN010000678.1:0-4282 GCA_038252265.1 Chloroflexia bacterium | reverse complement strand
GAAGATCGAGATCTTGCCCTGAGCACCCCAGACCGCCAAGAAGATCCTTCGCTGCGCTCAGGATGACACCCTGGGTGACAATTGCGACTTGCCGCACGACTCAGGATCACACGCTTGCGCGTTTCCCGACCGGGCCGCCTACGCAACCTCGCTTACCACCCGCGCCCGCTCAGCAGGCCGCACCGAACGGGTCGCACCCTGAACGTCCAACACGGCGGCGGCGGCGCGCTGGCCGCTGCGGACCGCGCCCTCCATGCTTGCCATGTAATCCTGGCGGGTGTAGTCGCCAGCCAGGAACAGGTTCGGGATGGGCGTCGTCTGGGTGGGCCGCCAGCGGTCGCTGCCCGGCGACTCGCGGTAGATCGAGTTGGGGATGCGGACCACGCTGGCCTTCCGCACAGCCAGGTCCGTCGCCTGAGGCCACAGGCGCACAAGCGCCGCCCGGCAGATCTCGGCAATCGCCGTGTCGGTCTCGTGCCACAGCGGAGCCGCCGGGGCCACGCACATGCTGACCAGCGACCCGCCGTGCCGGTCGAAGCCTGCCGGGGCCGTCTTCGCCAGATCGGTGAACACCGAGAACGGGGCATCGGCGGTGAAGTAGAGATTATCGTGCAGGTCGGGGATGTAACCCTCGAACCAGAGTTGCACGTTCATCACCGGCGTGCTTTTAAGCTGCCAGAGGTTGTCGAACAGCGGGAAGCGGCGCAGGCGATCGGGCAAAAGCTGGCGGGTGCTGTGCAGCGGCGCGGCCAGCACATAAGCATCGGCCTGCAAGACCCGCCCGTCCTCCAGCCGCACCCCGCTGACGCGGTCCTGGCTGTCGAGTTCCACCGCCGCCGCCCGGACGCCGGTGAGGATGCGCCCGCCCCGCGCCGTGATGTAATCGGCAATCGGCGCGTGGAGCCGCTCCGAGGGCGGGCCATCGAGGACGCCGACCTGCGAGGCGTGGGTGGAGCGGGCGAAATGGTGGAACACCGTGGTCATCGGGCGGGCCGACATCTCGTCGGCGGGCAGGAAGCCCATCGAGAGCGCAATCGGGTTCCACCACTTGTGCAGTACCCCCGGCGCGATGCGGAAGCGGCGATGCCACTCAGCATAGCTCAGCCGGTCCCAGCGTTCGATCATCGGCAGGCTCATCAGCCAGGGCAGGATCAGGGCACGGCAGTTGGTCAGCTTTTCCGGCCAGGTGAGCAGGTCGGTGCCGGTGAAGGCGACGATGCCGCCCAGCGGCGCGGGCAAGTCGGGGAAGCGGAAAGTGGCCGCCGTGCCGCCCGGTTGGGCCACATAAATCGTATGCGCCTTCCAGCCGACATGGTCATACGCCCCCACCCGCCGCATCAGCGCCAGCAAGTGCGTATACGAGCCGAAAAACACATGCAGCCCGCTCTCCACCGGGTCGCCGTCGGCATCCCGCCACGACGACACCTTGCCGCCCAGTACGTCGCGCTTCTCCAGCACGGTCACCCGTGCCCCCGCCTCGGCCAGGTCCGCCGCCGTCGCCAGCCCGGCCAGCCCCCCACCCACCATCAATACATCTTTGCCCATCATTGGTCCTCAGTCGTCAGTCGTCAGTCGTCAGTTCTCAGTCGTCAGTTCTCAGTCTGTATACTGTGTCGCGCAGCCCTCAGCCCTCAGCCCTCAGCCCTCAGCCCTCAGCCCGCATTGCTCGTACCTGCCACCAGACGGGGGGGAGCAAGCGTAGCTTGTCACGCCCGCTCAGGTGGGCGCGACGGGTGAAGACATCGTAGTCTGCCGCCTCGATCTTGTCCAGAATCCCCTTGTAGACTGTCGCCGCCGTCGCCACCCCAAAGCGGCTGTCGGGAGCCAGCAGGGCGATACCGGGCCAGGCCGAGGCATAGAGCCGCCGGGCGCGGGCCACCTGGAAGCGCATCAGCTCGCGGAACCCGTCGCTAGGGGTGCCCTCCAGTAAGGCACGCGGTGTGACGCCAAAGCGGCTGAGATCTTCCAGCGGCAGATAGATCCGCCCGACCCGCGCATCGTCGCCCACATCGCGCAGGATGTTGGTCAGTTGCAGCGCCACGCCCAGGCGGATCGCATAATGGAGGGCGGCAGGGTCCACCGCGCCGGTGATATAGGTGCTCATCAGCCCCACTGTCGAAGCGACCCGGTAGCAATAGATCCACAGGTCACCCCAGGTGGCATAGCGGGTGTGCCGCAGGTCCATCCGCACCCCCGCCAGTAATTCATCGGCCAGGGCCTGGGGGATGGCAAAACGGCGGCGCACATCGGCCCAGGCTTGCACCACCGGGTCGGGGTCCGTGGGATAGAGCGGGCGGGTTTGGGCCGCCCAGGCATCCAGGCTGGCCCCTGCCGCCGCCGGGGTGATGCCTCCGGCAGCCGCGTCGTCCACGATGTTGTCGCTGGTGCGGCAGAAGGCGTAGAGCGCCAGCACCGCCTCGCACTTGGGCGCGGGCAGCAGCCGGGCGCTCAGGTAGAAGCTTTTGGAATACGTCTGGATGATGGCCCGGCACGCGGCATAGGCCGGGGCCAGGGCCGGGGCAGGCCGCGCCGGAGCGGTCGCCCCTAACGCCAGCGCCGGGTGATGCGCCCGCGCTGACGGTGCCGCCGCCTGCTGTTCTCTACGCGACCGCGACCAGATCCGGTTGATGGGCGGGAATCCCGCGCCCCAGCTCTCGGCTGGTGAGGATGCGTTGGGCAACTCGTTTTCCACTCAGCGCCGCTCCTTCCATACTGGCAAGATATTCCTGGCGGGTGTAATCCCCGCAGAGAAAGAAATTGGGGACCGCCGTCGCCTGGTCCGGACGAAAGCGGTCGTGGCCGGGCCGGGCACGATAGACCGACTGCGGAATCCGCACAACGGTTCCCTTTAGCAGGCGGGCCTGCGCGGCCTGCGGGTGAAGCCGGGTCAATTCGCCCAGCACCCGGCGCAGCAACTCGTCGTCCGGCAGCTTGAACCACTCCGCCGCCGGGGCCACCACCATCTCGACCATATGCCGCCCATTCGGCCCCTCAGCGAGATCGCCCGCACACTGGCTCAACTCGGCATAGACCGACAGGTGCGTGCCGCTGCTGAAGATCAGGTTATCGACGCCGATCACCGGGCGGTCAAAGTAGAGTTGCACCGTCATCACCGGCACGCCGTGCAGGTGGCGCAGGGAGCTAAACGAGTCGTGGGCACGCAGGGCGGGCGGCAGCACCTTCCACAAATTGTGGACCGGCAGGGCCGAGATATAGGCATCGGCCTGGAGCAGGCGACCGTCATCCATGCGGAAGCCGGATACCCTATTCGCCGCCGGGTCGTACTCCACCGCCACGACCTTGCTGTCGGGCTGGAACTGGACCCCGCGCCCGGCGAGCACCTGGAGGAACGGCTCGAAGAGGCGGCGCTGGGGCGTGCCGCGCAGGAAGGCGACCCGCGAGGCGTCCGTCTCCTTGCCGAAATGGCTCAGCACGGTCAGGATCAGCTTGGCGCTGACGTTGGCCGTCGTCTCGAAGTTCAAGGCCAACGCCATCGTGTCGAAGAAGTTGGTCAGCGCGTTCGGCCCCATGCCGTGCCGCCGGTGCCAGTCGGCATAGCTCCAGCGATCCTGGGCATCGATCCACGCCTGGTTGCCCAGGATCGGCCAGACCAACCCTGCCCCCACCCGCAGCTTGTCGGGCCAGCCCAATACGCCGCGGTTGCGGGCGACAGCGGTCAGCCCGTTCAACGGCGCGGGCAGGGCGGGAAAGCGCAACGGCGAGAGCCAGCCGCCGGGCCGCGAGAAGGTCATCTCGTGAGCTTTCCAGGCCAGGTTATCTTCTAGCCCCACTTCTTTGAGCAGCCCGACGAGGTTGCGGTACGCGCCGAAAAAGACATGTAGCCCGCTCTCCACCCAGTCGCCGTCCGCGTCCTGCCACGACGACACCTTACCCCCGGCCATCGCCCGCTTCTCCAGCAGGGTGACCGTGTGCCCCTGGTCGCTGAGGTATTTCGCCGCTGACAACCCGGCAAGCCCCGCGCCCGCAATGAGAATTCGCATCCCTGAACTCCTCTTGTTACATTAGTTGCCGGCCCCAGCAGCAGCACCCGCCGCGCCCGCCGCTTTTTCTAACCCTGAACAAAGGTATATACCCGACCCGTCGCAGAATAGATGGGTGCTAAATGGGGGGGCGAGGTATGAGGTTTGAGGTTTGAACTTTGCGGTAGTTGTTTCATGGCAATACCACCTTATGCAACTACCGCACACCTCGTACCTCGTACCTCGTACCTCGTACCTCGTCACCAACCCCCCACCCCCCACCCCAAAACCCCCCCCCCCAT
>JBBSAN010000677.1:0-4283 GCA_038252265.1 Chloroflexia bacterium | reverse complement strand
CAGCACGCCATAGACCAGTAGCTGGCCGGAGGTAACTCGCGGTCGCCCTGAGACGGTGGGCATCGGCGTTTCCTGCGCGCTCATAGGCTGGTTCGGTCCTCTCTAATATTCGATGTCGCTGTTCAAGAAGCGGAACTGGATGATCGCCACCACGCCGATCATCAGGAACAAAACGAAGGCTTGCGCGGCGGCTGGCCCATAACGGAATTGCTCAAAGCCGGTGCGGTAGATCTGGGTGACAATCGTCTCGGTGCTGTTCGCGACGCCGGTCGGCACCATGACCACCACTTTGTCGAAGACCTCGAAGCTGGCGATGGTGTAGAGGACGACCACGTAGAGCAGCACCGGCCTGAGCAGCGGGATGGTGATCGACCACCAGCGGCGGAAGGGCGTCGCGCCGTCTAGCTCTGCCGCCTCATAATAGTCGCGGGGGATGCCGTGCATCGCCGCATTGAAGAGCACGATCCCGGTGGCCGGGACGGTCAGGACGGTCGAAAGGGTCACGCTCGCCAGGGCGAAGTCGGGGTCGGACAGCCAGCCGACCGGCTGCTGGCCGACCAGCCCCAGCAGGAAGTTGAACAGGCCCCACTGCGTGTTGAAGATCCAGCGCCAGACCACGCCGATGATCACGGCGCTGGTCACGGCGGGCAGATAATAGGCCGCCCGGAAGAAGGTCTGCGCCTTCCGCCCCAGTGGTTGGATCAGCGCCGAGATGATCAGCGCGATGAAAACGTTAGCCGTCACCGTGACCACGGTATAGAACAGCGTATTGCCGATGGCGCGGACGAAGACCCCGCTTTGCGTGGTGAAGGCTTCTCGGAAGTTGTCGAAGCCGACCCAGGTGCTCACGCCGCGCAGCTTGACATCCTGGAAGGCGATGACCAGCGAGGAGAGCGCCGGGATGAGGATGAAGGCCAGGAAGACGAGCATACTGGGCGCGATAAAGAGATAGCTCCAGCCGTAGCGCTTTATGAAGCGCCGCAGGCCGGTGCGGGGCGGTACGGTGCTCACCTCGGTCTTGGGCAGGGCCGTTTCTGACATGGGGGGTGCCTCCGCAGCCAGGGCCAGGGGTCCGGCGACCCCTGGCCCCGCTACGCTTGCGGGCGGTTACTTCTGTCCGCTCAGGATGCCGTTGATCTCCGCTGCCGGAGCCTTCAGCGCCTCTTCGGCGGTCATCTTGCCGAAGACCGCGTTCTGGATGTTCGGGTGGATGATCGTGCGGATCTGCGGCCATTCTTTGATGATCGGGGTGACAAAGGTGTAGTCAATCATCGGCTCGAACTTGTTGATCGGGTCCACCGTCTTGACCGACTTGCGTGCGCCGGGGGCCAGGTAGTAGCGCGGGACATCGGTGGTCACATCGTTGCTGGTCAGGAAGCGGGCCAGCGCCATCCCGGCCTTGACCCGCTCGGTATCCGACTGCTTGGCGACCGAGATCAGGCCGACGCCGCCGGTGGTGACATGCTTGCCGGTCTTGCCGATGGGCATCGGGATCACGTCGAAGTTCAGCCCGGCATCCTTGTAGGTGGCCGATGAGCCGCTCGGCTCGCTGTACATCGCCAGGATCTTCTTATCCTTGAAGGAGGTGACCAGGTCGGCGGCGGTCTGTGAGCCGAAGTCGGGCGGCGTGACCTTGTACTTCTGGTTCAGGTCCACCAGCTTTTGCAGGCCGCTGATCGCTTCGGGGCTGTCGAAGGTGTATTTCTTGTTGTCGTCGGACAGCGGACGCCCGCCGTCGCCGTAGATAAACGGCCAGGTGTTGACGATGCCGGGGTCAATCACGCCGCTATAGCCGTAGACTTTGGTGCCGTCGTCGCGGGTGAAGGTCAGCTTCTGGGCGATCTCCACGAACTGATCGTAGGTCCAGTCGCCGGTGGGCGGGGTGACGCCCTTCTCCTTGAAGATGTCGAGGTTGAGGTACATGCCCACGGGCGGCACCCACAGCGGCCAGGCATAGGCTTTGCCGTCGCTCCCGCGCACGCTTTGCAGGATGTTCGGGTAGATGTCGGCCTTGTCGGCCTCGCTCAGGTACGGGTCAATCGGCTCGACAAAGCCCTGCTCGGCCAGCAGCGGCAGAATATCGGAGGGCAGGCGGAACACGTCCACATCGCCGCCGCTCTGCACGGCCTGGGTCAGCTTGGTGAACCCGGCCTGGTCGCCGGTGTAGCCGGTGATTTCGACATTGAGGTCGGGGTGGTTCTTCTTGAAGGCGTCCACTGCGGCCTGGGTGAGCTTGCCGGTGGCGTTATCGGGGTTGTAACCCAGCACCCAGTACTGGAGCGTGCCCTTCCAGGTGGTGGTGATCGCGTCTGCGGCGGTGGTCGGGGCGGCCATCGCGGCGGTCGTGTTGGTCGGGGCGGCCACCATCACGGTATCGGTGGGCGCGGCGGCGGCGGTTGTGTTAGTCGGCGCTGCCGCCGCGCCGGTGTCGGTCGGGGCGGCTGCTGCCGCCGTCGTCGCCGTCGGGGGGGCCGGAGCCGTCGTCGGCGTGGCATCCGCCCCACACCCGGCGAGAATGAGGGTCAACACCGTCATCATTGACAACAGTTGCAACCAGCGTTTCATACTGTTTTTCACGTCTCTCCTCCTCTTGGTCCTTGAAATAGTGGCCTCAGGCGACGCAGCGCCCACATGCGTCCTCAGTTGTAGAGCAGGCATTCGGCGCTGCGTCGCGCAAAGGCCTGCTCGGCGGCGGCCCACCCGCCCATCAGATCGGCAGCCGTCGCGCCCTGCTCGATCCGGGGCCGCACCTGCCGCGACCCGATCAGCCGGTCGAAGTGGTACAGCCCGCCCGGCTCCGGCGGCTCACGCCACAGCAGCTGATCAGGGTCCAGCCGCCGCGCAGCCACGATCATCTGCAAGCCCAGCGCCACGGGCTGCAACAGGTGGGGATCGGTCGGGTGGACCTGCACTCCACCGCAGACCTGATCGGTATAGCGGCTGAAGGCAGGCATGAACCGTGCCGGGCGGAAGCGCACCCCCGGCAGCGCCAGCCGGTTGAGGGCGGCGGCATACACGTCCGGATCGATCCAGGGTGCGCCGACCAGTTCGAAGGGCCGGGTGGTGCCGCGTCCCTCGGTCAATGTGGTGCCCTCGAACAGACAGGTGCCGGGATAGACCAGGGCCGTATCGAAGGTAGGGATATTGGGCGACGGCGCGACCCAGGGAAGGCCGGTGGCGGGGAACAGCATGTCCCGCCCCCAGCCCGGCGCGCGCACCACCGCAACCACCGCCTGATCCGCCAGATAATAGCGGTTGATATAGCGCGCCGCCTCACCGAGCGTCAGCCCATGCCGGATCGGGAGATCATAGCGGCCCACAAACGAGCGGCAATCCGCATCTAAGCCCGGCCCCTCAACCGTCCCGCCCAGCGGATTGGGCCGGTCCAGCACCAGTAACGGGAGTCCGGCCTCGGCGCACGCTTCCAGGACCACCCCCAGCGTCGAAAGATAGGTGTAGTAGCGGCTACCTACGTCCTGCATATCGAATACCAGCAGGTCGAGATCCGCCAGCGCCCGGGCGGGCAGGCCAAAGTCATCGTCGGCGCGGTAGAGGCTGTAGACCGGCACCTCGCCTACGCCGGGCACCCGGTGCACCGTTTGGTCCACCGCCAGCGCATCCTGCAAGAGGCCATCGTAGCCGTGTTCCGGCCCGAAGAGCGCGGCCACCTGCGCGCCCGATGCCGCCAGGACCGCCGCGGTCGGCTGGAACAGGGTCGTACAGCCGGTGTGGTTGGTGACGAGGCCGACCCGTCGTCCCCGCACCTGCTGGGGGTCGGCGGGCAGCGCATCAAGTCCGATCATCATAGGGTCTGCCTGGTGTTGCAAAAGGCGCTAGCGAAGGGAGGGTGATTCCGTTCTCCCACCACCGAGCGCGTGTGCCTTCGGGCCGGAAGGCGGGGGAGTCGCTCGGTTGGGGTGTTGTGAGAAACCTCCGGGGATACAATCGCGCGCGCTTGCACCTTACACAAGGGGCACCTGCGCGGTCCGGAGGCGGCTGCCAGGCATCTGGCGGCAAGGTTCGGTAAGTTTAGCACAGCCGCTTACCCATGTCAAACGCGCCGGACCGGGCGACCGGGCAACGGTTCACGATAAAGGCGGCAGGGTTTTTGCGCACCCGGCGGCTCGAAGAAGTCACGCAGCCCCAGCGCTACCACACCCGTTACCATATCTTAGCTCGACTGCTCTCAAATACCAGTGTGTAGGCCCGGCCACAACACCAACGGCGGGTATTTGATCGCAGGTGGTGACCCCGCAGGGTCATGACGGGCTTTGTACAATGGT
>JBBSAN010000676.1:0-4300 GCA_038252265.1 Chloroflexia bacterium | reverse complement strand
TGGCACCGGTGGCACCCTGGCCGGTTGCATCCTCGCAACGACCCGCACGACCGTCCAGAGCTTCATTCTATCAGCCGGAGCGGGCGCGGGATAATGCCCAGGTGGTGCCTAAACCGGGGTACTGCTGGTCCTCATCTGGCGGCCAGAATCGGGCCTACCGGGTACCCCTGCGCCCGGCACGCAAAACCGCCGCGCCCCCCTCAGCAGGCGGCACGGCGGCAGATTGCGCTAAACGCGGCGTTACTTCTTGGTCGCGGTCAACTGGTAACTGGCGGTTTCGGTCGTGGTCGGGGCCAGGCCGCTGACGACCAGCACCGCTTTGGTGATCGTCGTGCCCAGGCCGGGGATGGTCAACTGGCCCTGCCCGTCCGCGTTCACCGTGATCGGCGCGATGGTGACGCCGCCCGCTTTCTTATATTCGAGGGCGGTCACAAACCAGTGTTGGGGCAGCACGTTGGCGATGCGGGCAAACCCCGCCGCCTGCCAGCCGCCGTCGTCGGTCTCGGCGTCGGTGCTATAGTGCAATTCGGGGATGCTGATGTCGTCAATCGCCCAGCCCGGCTCGTTGAAGCCTTCGTCGGTCACATAGTCGAAGCGCACCTGGATCGCTTTGCCCGCATAGGCCGAGAGGTCCAACTGCTCGTGGACCCACTCGGGCGCGGCATCGCTCTTGGGGTCGTGGCCGCTGTGGCCGGTGTAGCCGTGGCCGTAGTTCGCGCCGTTGGGGTTAGTGTCGGTAGTGTACTTGCCCTTGAGCGTGTCCCAGGTCTGGCCGTTGTCGGTCGAGACTTCCACGTAGCCATAGTCGAAGTCGCCTTCGATGTTGAACCACGTCCAGTAGTCGAGCGTGGCCTTCGTCTGCCCGGTCAGGTCGAAGTTGTGGGTCAGGGTCATGTTGGCCGCGTCGCGCCGGTTGCTGTACCAGAACGTCTGGCCCGAATGTGCATCGGTATCGAGCACCTTCACCGTCTTGGCCCCGTTGAAGTTGACCACCGTATCGCCCTTGCCCGACTCCAGGCTGATGTAATCGCCCGCGTGCTGGTGAACATCGGTGCTGACCGTAAAGGGGTAGCGGGTGACGTGGGTGATGGCGTCGGTGTCAATGCGGGTGCGGGCACCATAGGGGCTTTTCAGCGCGTCGTAGGCATAGCGGCCATCGCCCACCTTCGGGTCGTTGAGGGCGTTCGCCACCAGCCAGTCAGTGAAGGCGGACTGGAAGTTCTGCTTGGCCCCCAGCTTTTGCAACGCGCCGTCGAACGCCTCGACCCCGCTGCCCGGCGAGGCGAGCAACGCCTGGATGAAACGGGCCCCACCGAAGCGCTGCATCATGTAGCGCAGGAAAAGATAGGACGCGCCGTAGTGGGCGATCGACTCGTCGGGGGTGGCAGCCCAGGCGTTCAACTGGGTGTCGGGATCGATCAGGTAGGCATAGTCGGCCCCGCCGATATCATAGCCACTCAGCGACATCGCCACGTCCGAACAGCCTTCGTCCAACCACACATCGCGGTTGGGGCTGACGTTCGCGTGGATCATGTGCTGGAATTCGTGGGCCAGCACCCCCTCGAAGTAGTTGCCGCTGCCCACGGTGGTTTCCGGCGGCGAGGCGATATAAATCATCTCGCGCTCGTTGCTGTAGGGGTTGACCACGGTGCTGTAACTGTCCGACGACGAGAAGTACCCGCCGACCCCGGCAATATCCGAAAGCAAGACGGTCACATGCACATCGTCGTCAATGCCGGGGCTGCTCTCGCTGCCAAAGTATTTGCGGTCGGTGGGATAGATCTTGTCTTCCCAGACCTTGGCCGACTTCTGCACGGCACTCATATTGACGCTGTAATCATTGTCCACATACCAGTAGGCATGGGCGGTGACGACTTTGATCGTGGCGGTCACGGTGTAATAACTCTTGTTGATGATGTCGGCCACGTTGAACTCGTCGCTGTCGCCCACCTTGCGGTTCAGTGGGCTAGACCGCACCGTCGCCGTGAGCGGCTGGGTCGTCTTGAGCTTCAGCCGCCGGGTCAGATCATAGAGGTCGCGCCCCGGAATAAGCGTGGTGTTCAGCAGCGATTCGGTGCGCTGGGCCGGGCTGGCGGCTACCGCCTGGGGCGTGGCGGTCGTCGCCGGGCGGGCTGTTGCCGTGCGGGCGGGGCGCGCCGTCGCCGTGCGCGCCGCAGGCGGGGCCGCCGTGTCCCCGCCACTGGTGGCCGAGGGCACGGTCGCCGGGGCGCTGGTTGCGGGTAGGGTGGTAGGGGCCAGGATCGTCGCGGGTGGGGCCTCCGTCGGCGCGGCCTCGGTCGGCAGCACCTGGGCCACGGTCGTTTCGGTGGGGGGCGAGGTCGGCGGCAGGGCCGTCGCGGTCGGGCTGGCCGAGGGGCCGATCCCCAGGTCACAGGCCGCGAGGCTCAAGAGCAGCCCGCAGAGGACCCCCAGGCGGGGCAGGATCGAAAAGCGGATAGGCAGCAAAAGGGAATCCTTTCTGGAGAAGGCACGAAGGTCGCAGGCCGCGTTGGCGGGCAACACACCCTGATATTGTACTACACAAACGGCTCAGGCCGCCAACAAGCCGGTCGCCGGACGTGGTCAGAAATTAGAAGTCAGAAGTCAGAAGTCAGAAGAGTGGATAAGCCGGGCGTAGGCGGCGTGCATCTCCACCATACTATACGAACGCCACGCCAGCCCGTTTCGCGCGGGGCACAACAAAAACGAGGGCACCCTATAGGGTGCCCTCGTCGGAGCGGCTAGGTGATTATCCCGGAGCAGCGATTATAAACCGACCGCCGCCCGTGGATAGATCTTTACTGCCAGGCCTGCTCGCCGCCCTTGGCATAGTCTTCGTAGGCCTTGCGCAGCCCGATCAGCACTTCTGCCGTGGTCTCGAACAGGGCCTGAGCCTTCGGCTCCTGCACCTGGGTGACATCCTTGCGGACCTGGTCGATCAGGTGATCGAGCTGGGTCTTGGTGTTGTTGAGGACTTCGCGGGTGTCGTTGCCGAGCGTGGCCGACCCACCGTTGGTTGTGCGTTGCATGATGTAAACCCTCCTAAGGTTGTGGTGTGACTGGCTAGCCGCAGTACCCCGACGTTCGGGGTTGTCATAAAAGGCCAATCACATTCGATCTACTATTTCTTAGAAGAATATTCTTTTCTCTGAAAGTAGTATAACATATATACTCTCCCACCGCAAGGTATGATTGCGCGACCCGCTGTGCTTGGTCAAAGTCGGGTGATGATGACCGTCCCACCCTGTCATCCTGAGCGCAGCGAAGGATCTTCTTGACGGTCAAAGGTGTCAGGCCAAGATCTCGATCTTCGATAACGCTATAGAAGCCTCAACAAGATCCTTCGCTACGCTCAGGATGACAGGATACGAGGCGGCAACACTGATGGTCCAGCATACAGAACGATACATTCTGCTGGGTAGCGACTGATCTCCCGGCCCGAACATGTATAGGCTCGGTTCACCCCCGCTTGCGCCGCCTGTACGCTATCGGGTATAATTAGGGTGAATTGGTACATCCGTTTCAAATTCAAGCGCAAGCTGAGGAAAAGGCGCAGCGTTCTGTGTCCAAGCTCCAGGCCCTGATCAAACAGGTTGAAACCTGCCGGTTGTGTCCGCTGTGTCGCTCCCGGAATCAGGCCGTGCCCGGCGAAGGCAACGAAAACGCCACGGTGCTGCTGATCGGGGAAGGGCCGGGCTATCACGAAGACCGCGAGGGCCGCCCGTTTATCGGCCCGGCGGGGCAGTTCCTGGACGAATTGCTGGGGCTGGCCGGGTTGCGCCGCGCCGATGTGTACATTACCAACGTGGTCAAATGCCGGCCACCCAATAACCGCGACCCGCTGCCGCCCGAAATCGACGCCTGCGGGCCGTATCTCGACCGCCAGATCGCGGTGATCAACCCGAAGGTGATCATCACCCTGGGCCGCTTTTCGATGGCGAAGTTCGTCAACGAGACGAGCATCAGCCGGATTCATGGGCAAAGCTGGCCGCAAGGGGAGCGGGTCATCGTGACGATGTATCACCCTGCCGCCGGGCTGCACAACGACCGGCTGAAAGACGTGATCCGCGAGGATTTCCGCAAGCTGCCCGGCATCATGGAGCAGGCGCAACGGGGGCCGGTCACCGTTGCCCCGCCGCCCGCCGCGCCGCCCGAAGATACCCTGGCCCTGCTGGACGCTTATGCCGCCCTGGTCGCCACCCCGGAGCCGCCTCCCGCCCCGGTCCTTGTGGCCGAGGAAGCCGGGATCGCTGTGCCGGAGCCAGCACCCGCCCCCGTTCTCGTGGCGGAGGAAGCCGGG
>JBBSAN010000675.1:0-4305 GCA_038252265.1 Chloroflexia bacterium | reverse complement strand
TGATGGTCGTCGTGCTCGCGGGCCTCCTGCTGCTGAAACGGGTTGTTGAGGCGGTCTTCGCGGCCATCGCCATGGGCGGGGTCGAAACGATCGTCGAACTGGTGAAAGGGTTCTTTGCCCGCCCCCGCCCCAGCCTGCAATACGACATCCGCATCGAAACCGCTATTGGCGGGTACAGCTTCCCCAGCGGGCACGTGGCCGGATACGTCTGCCTCTTCGGGTTCCTCTTTTATCTCGCCTGGACGCTGATGAAACCAACCAGGGTCCGTCTGCTGATTCTGGTCGCCTGCGGCATCATGATTACGTTCGTGGGCTTTTCGCGCATTTATGAGGGACATCACTGGGCCAGCGATGTGCTGGGCGGCTATGGCCTGGGCTTTGGCTGGCTGGGCCTGTGCATCCTCGGCTATCGCCGCTGGGAAGCGTGGCACCTGGCCCGGCTCCAGGTGGTGGAACATCAGGACCAAAACACCCTCCAGGGGCAGCCGCCCCCCCAATCCGGGGCGGCACCCCCGGTTCCCAACCCTTAGCAGGCGTCGCTGGATTGGCACGGCGCTGGCCCCGAATGATCGATCCTGGCCGCAATCCTTGCGCCAAAGCCCAGGCCGGTGCTATAATAGGGCAAGCCTGGCAGCGGCAGTGTTGCCCTGTCGGCCTCATAGTTCGCGCAGCGGACCCCACTCCATGCCGTCACCAAGGAGACGAGACCGCGTGAGCCAAGCCCCCGGCGTGCTCCGCCCAGCCCGCAATAGCATCACGTCCAACCGCCACGGTCGGACCTCATCCGCACGCCCGGCTCCCTCCCCCGCCCGGCGTGGACTGGCGGTGCTGGCGGCGCTATTGATCGGCCTGCTCCTCTGGCTCCCGGTCGGCCCGGCTGCCGCTGCCCCCCACCCCGCCGATCCTCCCGACATCACCGCCCAGGTGGGCATCGTGGTCGAATACCCGTCGGGGCGTGTACTGTTCGATAAGGACATGCACAAGCACATGGCCGAGGCCAGCACGACCAAGATCATGACCGCCCTGCTCGTCCTGCAACGGACCCGCCTCAGCGACGAAGTGACCATCCTTGAGGAGGATCAGGTAGGCGAGTCCACGATGGGGCTGGTGCCGGGCGAGACCCAGACGGTGGAGAATCTGCTCTATGGGCTGATGCTCCCCTCCGGCAACGATGCGGCGATGGCCCTGGCCCGCACCGTCGGCAGCACCCTGACCGAACCGGCAGACAAAAAACCGGTAGAGCGCTTTGTCGCCTTGATGAACCGCACCGCCCAGCAAATGGGCCTGGCCGATACCCACTTCGTCAACCCACACGGCTTTGACGACCCGGATCATTACACCAGCGCCTACGACCTGGCGAGCATCACCTGGTATGCCTTCCACGACCCCCAGTTTAACAAGGTGGTCAGCACGCTCTACTGGGACGCGCCGCGTCACGGACTGAAGAATACCAACGAGATGCTGACTCGCTACGACGGGGCCGACGGGGTAAAGACGGGCTGGACCGGCGATGCCGGGCTGTGCCTGGTCGCCTCGGCCACCCGCAACGACCGGCGGCTCGTCACCGTGATCTTGAACGCGGTGAACTGGTGGGATGACGGCACGGCGCTGCTCGACTATGGGTTTGCCCAACCGCCCGCCACGACCGAAGACCCCGGCACGCTGCTGAACATCGCCTATCGTGCCCAGTTGCTCTGGTTCCTGGCAAGCGGCCTGCCAACCCCCCTGCCCCTGGCCCCTACCCCGGCGCCCACCGCGATCCCGACCACGCTCGCGCTTGCCGCCGGGGGTGGCCCCGCCGCCCAGGTCGGGCCGACCGACCCTCCGGCCAATGCGGTGGCCCCGCCGCTCGCCGATTCCCCGTCCCCGGTCAGTGATCCCGTCGGGATCGGCGCGACCAGCCCACCCCCGGCCCAAACGGTGGTGCAGGGCCAGCAGGAGTTTTCGTGGCTGCCCTGGGTGCTGGCCGTGCTGCTACTGGTCGGTCTGCTGGTCTACACCCGCCGCCAGCGCCGCAGTGAACCGCGCCCCCTGTCGGTGACGGCGAGCAGCACGGCAGCCTCGGCCCCCGTGGCGCCCGCGCCGCCCCCGGCCCCGCCGACCAGCGCCCGCCGCGCCCTTCCCACCGTGGACAGCCGCCCGCAGGTCGCGCCGGACGCCATCGCGCAGGCTCCCACCACCGTGCCCCCGCTCGATCTGGACCCCGGGCAGGCCCCCAATCCGCCAGCTAAAACCCAAAATCCGCAATCCCCAATCGCCCCCGATCCGCGTCCCTGGCGGGTGAGCCTGCTGGCCCATGACGACCCGGCCCTCCACGCGCAACGGGCGCTGGCGATGGCGGCGCGCGGCCAGGAAGGTACCAGCCTGGCCGAATTCCTGATGACCCTGGATATCAACCCCGAGTTCGAGTTCGACGCCATCCCCGGCTTCTACGACATGCCCCCCGCCGGGTACATGGCCCTGGCCCGCGCCTATGCCAAGCGCGAACGCCCCCGCTATGCCCGCGCCCTCCTGCGCCTGGCCCTGGACCAATACCCCAACGATCCCCATCTCGCTCATTACCTCGCCGCGCTGAACGCCGAGTCCGAGCCGTAAATTTCCGCATCCTGACCGCACCAACCGATACGAGGGGTACGAAGCGCTTCGTGCCCCTCGTCTGTTTTATTGTGCGCTAACACGCGAAATGACCGCTTGGAGTCGGCCCGCACCAATTGAATTTGCCCCGCCAATGGGTTTGTCAACGGACATCTTGACACGTCCCGACTCTTATGATACAATGGAAGTAGAACATCTGTTCTAACGTTTACCCGCAGGTTAGAGGAGAATTACGTATGAAGCCCATGCCAACCGCCGAGGATAGCGCGCCCGCCGTGCGCCTGAGCATCCAGGGACGTCACGGCCTGTTCCTGGTCCAGCGCGACACCGAAGAAGTGATGGTGGACGCGAAGGATCAGGCCGCGCCCCACTGCACCTGCCGCCTCCACCACCCGGAGGGCACGGGCGACTGCGAACACATCACCCTCCTGCGCGCCTGCGGGTTTCTGGAACGTGCCGCTTAAGAAGGATGAGGGATGAAGTAAAAATTAGAAAGGCAGGGCCAGACCCCATCCGGTCCTTCTTCTTTTATCATTCTTACTTTATCCTTCATTCTGTACAGAGGCTTCCGTTTCCAGCCGTTTCGTCCCCCATATATCATATAAGCTGTTAGAAGACCCTATTAAGAGAGGAACCAGACGATGGACGAACGCGAACGCGAACGCGACCGATCCCGGCTCTCGCCGGAAATCTTTGTCTACGCCACCAACAAGAATTTCCTGAACGTATACGATGCGCTGCGCATCGAGAAGATCAAGCTGGAAATTGCCGGGTATGATCAGGCCAGCGGCAAGCAAACCGGGCTGGCCGGGGCCTGGCTCGATGTGGACGACATGCGCCTGCTGGCCCACCTGGTGACCGCACGGCTGTTCAAGGATGTGCTGACCAAGGCCCGCTTCGAGAAGTTCGGCGGCAGCGAGCGTGACGGCGCGGTGGAGAGCCGCACGCTGGTGCTGGAATGGGATCCCGGCGAGGGAGGCCGCTTCGCCAGCTATCCCTACCGCATGACCATTGCTAACGGCCCCGGCTTGCGCAACGCCAACGGCGCGGTGCAGCCCAAGGGCGAGCCGACCAGCAAGCAATCCATGCGCCTGCCCGAAGCCGATCTGATGAAGATCCTGCTGGCCGTCCTGGCCTACATGCAGGCCTATGAGGCGGCGCACCACCACCGCCTGGTAGCTGCGAAGGTGCGCGAGCTGGAAGAGAAGATGGCCGAGCGCGCCACCCATGCGCCCGCCCCCCGCGCGGCTACCGCACCGCCGCGCCCGGTGGCCCCGGCCCTCGCGCCCACCCCGGCTCCCGTCGCCGCCTCCGGTGCCCCGCCGCTGCGCGTGGTCCGTGACAATGCCCCGCCGTCTGGCCCGGCCCGCCAGGCTCCGGGGCCCGCCCCTCGCCCGGCCTATACCCCGGCGGCGCGCCCGGTGGCCTCGGCCACTGGGCCGCAAGCGCCCGCGCCGCGCCAGCAGCCGCAAACGGCGGGGAACATGGCCCTGGCCTCGGATCTGGATATGGATGGCCCGCCGGTGCGGTCGGCCTCCCGTCCCGCTCCGGCCCCATCCGAGCGCCCTGCTGCCCCGCGCCCCACGGCGACAGGCAGCGAACGCCCCGCGCCGGGCCGAACCGCGCCATCTGCCCCGCCCACGCCGTCAGATCGCCCGGCTCGATCCCGCGCCTAGCCCTTCCGCTTCTGCCGGGAGGGACCGGATAATA
>JBBSAN010000674.1:0-4314 GCA_038252265.1 Chloroflexia bacterium | reverse complement strand
TACATGTTCGACCCCACGCCCTACCGGCCCCTGTTCCCGGTGACCGAGCAGTATACGTACTTGAACCATGCCTCGGTCGCGGGGCTGAGCGTGCCGTCGATGCAGGCGCTCGCGGCGTATATGGCCGCGAGCAGCCAGCAGGCGGTCTATTCGGAAGCCGAATGGTGGCCGCATGTGGAGACGACGCGGGCGAAGCTGGCCCGGCTGATCGGGGCCAGCCCCGACGAGATCGCCTGGGTGCTGAACGACTCGACCGGCCTGATCAGCGTGGCGAACGGGCTGCCCTGGACACCGGGCGACAACGTGGTCACCACCGCCGAGCAGTTCCCGGCCAACCTCTACCCCTGGTTTAACCTGAAGGCCGACGGGGTGACGGTGCGCCTGGTACCGCGCCGCGAGGGATGCGTACTGCTGGAGGATATCGCCGCCGCGATGGACAGCCGGACGCGCATCGTCACAGTGAGCTGGGTGGAGTTTAATAGCGGTTTCCGGCAAGACCTGCGCGCCCTGGCCGATCTGGTCCACCACCGGGGTGCCCTCTTGTGCGTGGATGCGATCCAGGGGTTGGGCGGGCTGGCGCTCGATGTTGCGGCGGCAGGGGTGGACTTCGTCGCAGGCGGAGCGCACAAATGGATGCTGGGGCCGCTGGGGGTCGGCTTTCTCTATGTGCGGGCCGATCGGCTGGAGGGGTTACGCCCCCGGCTGGCAGGCTGGCGCAGTGTGCCCAATGCGATGGACTTTACCGCGCTGGACCAGCCGTGGTTGCCGTCAGCCCGCCGCTTCGAGGGCGGCACGCCCAACCTGATGGGCCTGATCGCGCTGGAAGCGGTGCTCGACCTGATGCTGGAGATCGGCCCGCCCGTCATCGAGGCGCACATCCTCGCCCTGACCGACCACCTGATCGCCCGGCTGGATGATGGCGGCTACCCGGTGTTCAGCCCCCGCGCGCCGGGGATGCGCTCCGGCATCGTCTGCTTCCGTCCCAAGGGGGATGATCCCGACGCCATCGTTGCCCGGCTGGCCGCGCAGCAGATCAGTGTGGCCGCCCGCAGCGGCATCGTGCGCGTCTCCCCCCACTTCTACAACACCTTCGCGGAGATCGACCGTCTCTTCAGGCCGGGGCTGTTATAGGGGAGAGTACGAGGTACGAGGTATGAGGTATGAGGTACGAGGGATGAGATACTGATCAGCTTCACACCTCGTACCTCGTACCTCGTATTGGGCCTAATCTTTGGCCGAGTCAATCGCATCCTGGGCGCGCTGGGTCGTGTCGTGCGCGGCCTGCTGGGCCTGCTGGCCCACGTCGTGCGCCGTCTGCTGGGCCTGATCGGCGGCTTGCTCGCCGTGGTGGGTCAGGTTGTGCAGCCCGTGCCCGATCGCGTCCTCGACGTGATGAAGCGCGTTGTCGATATTGTGGCGCAGGTCGGCCCCGGCGTGCGAGGCCATGTCGGGGATGCTCTCGCCGCCCCGGTCGGTTTCATCGGCTCCGTGATGCAGGTGTTCCCCGATCGTGTGGCTGAGATCATCGCCCAGGTGCGAGGCGCGGTCGGGCAGGCTTTCGCCGTGGGGCGCGCTGCTCTTGGCCGGGATATGCTCGTTGTTATCGTGCTGAGACATCGTGTTGTCCTCCTTATGATGGGTGGCCGCGAGGCGAACCCTCTGGTACCGTTCACTGCTGCATACGATAACGATCCCGCGCCCCATTCGGCACGCTCCCCGCGTCGCGGTATAGGACTGCTCCCCCTCAGTCCTGGTACTTCCCCTTGTTACGCAAGTTCCACCTTCTTAAAATTCCACGATCAGGATCAGCGAATGATCGCTAGCAATGAACTAGCAAGCGAACTCATCTGGTGAAATGCTATCAGATTGTAGGATATTACTCCTATGGAGGTCCTATAAATGCGACTCTGGACAGCCAAATCGTGTATAATGAGACTCACCAGCCAGAGGTTGGTTAATGCGGGTGCCAAACCGGTCATCACGCATGGGGGCGCACGATGCAGCGTGATATGAATGCGTGCAAGTGAACGCAACGACCACCGTTGCCGGGATCACGGGACAAAAGCCGGTGTGTCCCGGATCACCTCTCGGCGATCCGGGCTCCGTAAAACGGGACAGCCGCTCTCTACCTCAGGCCCGACGGGACCTTGGGCACGCCTGGTGAGCAGCAACAACACCTCACAAGGAGCAGAAGTACAAGGTTATGGATACGAAACAGATGATGCCGACACAGACGCCGATTTTCCTTCCGGCGGTGCTCCTCATCGCGTTGGTTGCCCTCTTCGCCCTGTCGGACAGCGTGCAGGCTGGGCACAGTGGGTGTCGCGCCGATCCTATTGTCTTCTTCACCGACGGCACGCGGTTGACGATGATGACCGACCTGGACATTGATGCCGATCAAATCAAGAAAATCGACTACACAGTGACGACGCCGCGTGGTAAGGTCGTTGACCACATCCTCTATGATGTCGGCGGGCTGGGCGTGAAAGAGAAGGTCACCGTGATTATCGGCACGGGGAGCAGCAGGTATATGATTGACCAGTATGCTAAGACCCGTGTAGCGGCCCACATAACCGCGATCAACACGATCAACTCCGTAACGCGCTCTATTGGTGGACAGAATGACCAGCATCTGGTAGTAACGATCACTCCCTGACGGTAGGCGATTGCCGCAGGCGGTGAACACGCGGAAGAGCGCGTGCGGACCCGGTGCTGGGGGATCGGCGGCGGCTACTATATGCTGAGGATTTGCCCATGATCGCGCTGCTCAAAAGATGGTCCCCCCAACCCCTGGTGGCGATCCTGCTGGGCAGCTTGGCCGTTGTTGGGGTGGGGGGGGCGTGGTTGCTGGAGAGGGAGCCGGTGGTTTCGGCCTCCACAATGCTGAGTATCGTGATTCTGATCGTCGGGATCGTCGCCGCCTATCGTTTTCCGATCCACGTAGGTTTGCGCCGCAAGGTGGAGATGAGCACCGTCCCGATCTACTTGCTGGCGGTGCTGGTGCCCGGTGGGGGCCGCGCGGCGACCGCCGCCGGGCTGGGCATCTTGCTGGGCGAACTGATGGTGCGTGCGCGGCGGGGCAACTATTACAGCGATGTGCTAACGAATGCCAGCCGCTGGGTGGTCGTGGTGCTGGTCGGCGCGACGATAGGGCACATGCAGGAGGGGGATAGCGCGTTTCGTCTGCTGGCGGTGGCCCTAGTGCTCGGCCTGGGCGAGTTGCTAACCTATCCACTGTTGCTGGTCCCGATCACCGGCGAACCGCCGTTAGCGGTGCTCGTCGGGTCCATACCAGAAAGCCTGCCGGTGGAAGCCCTCCAGTACCTGCTGGGTGTGCTGGGGGCGCTGGCCGTGACCATGCAGGGCTGGGTGCTACTGCTACTGGTCTTGCCGACGGCGCTGGTCTACTTCGCCGTTAAGAGCGCCAAGGAAATGCGTAACAGCACCCGGCTGATGATGGAGCACATGGCCGACGTCGTGGACTTGCGGGATCCCTACACGGGCGGGCATTCGCGCCGGGTCGCTGCCCTGACCGAGCGTATCCTGCACGAACTGAATGTGACCGGGCCAGAGGCGGATTTGATCGTGGCGGCGGCGCGGGTACATGATATCGGCAAAATCGGCATCCCCGACGCCGTGCTGAAGAAGACCGGGCGGCTGACGCCGCAAGAGGAAGCGATCATGCAGACACATCCTGAGCGGGGGGCAGACGTGCTGGCGCGCTACCCCGACTTCGCGCGGGGTATGACCATTGTGCGTCACCACCATGAGCACTGGAACGGCGGCGGCTACCCCGCCAGGCTGCGCGAGACCGCCATTCCGTTCGGGTCGCGGGTGATCGCGGTGGCCGACAGTTATGACGCGATGACCTCGGACCGGCCCTATCGCAGCGCGTTAGCAGGGGACGTGGCGGTCAGCATCCTGCGGAATGGGCGCGGGCAACAGTGGGATGCGGCGGTGGTGGATGCGTTCCTGCGGACCTTACCTGCCGAGGCCCCTGCCGAGGCGGTGCAGCAGCAGGTGCCGCGATCCGTCCCCCTGGAAGAGATGGCGTTGCTTTCCTGATCCGTGCGGCGCGAACCGGTTCACCCCCGCCGCCCCGCACCGTCATGACCGGGGCGCGCTCAACGGAACAGACTGATCGTCGCCAGACCCACCATATTCAGCAGCCCCAGCCAGGCCAGCAGGAGACCGAGGCCCAGGGTCTTCAGCCACCGGCCCGGCAGCAGCGTATAGAGGCCGCCGGTGAACAGCAGCGCGGCAGGCAACAGCAGCGGGAACAGATAGCGTCCCTGGGCCTGGAACGCCACCGTC
>JBBSAN010000673.1:0-4316 GCA_038252265.1 Chloroflexia bacterium | reverse complement strand
TGAAGCCGCTGCCGCCGGGGTTCGATGGGGCGGTGCTCACGGCGATATTCGTCTCGAAACTGGCTCCGTGGTCAATCGAGTCGGCGTAGTATTCTTTGTACGCTCGGTTTTGCGCGTCCTCGCGCCGGTCGAACCAGCCAACATGGACGCGGCCATCGGGTGAGGTGGCGATCCAGGGGAAGAACTGGTCTTTGGCGTTGCCGACCGGGTCGTCGTTCACCCGCTGAGGCGGTCCCCAGGTGGTGCCGTTGTCGGTCGAGCGGCTCATCAAGATGTCGGCGTCGCCGGTGCGGTAGTCGGCCCAGACCGCATAGAGGTAGCCGGGCATCTGCCGGTCGGCGGCCATCGCCCCGAAGGGGTTGTTGCGGAAGCTGGTCGGGGGCAAGGGGCTGGGCAGGTCCACGATGCTGGCGATGTGGGTGAAGAAGGGGAAGGTTTGCCCCCCGTCGGTGGAGCGCGAAAAGAGCACCGTGTCGTAGTTCAACTGGCTCTGCGTCTGCGCGCCGAGGTAATAGAGATAGACCTCGCCGCTCATCCCGACGACGGGCACCGTGCCCTGGTTGTTGTCGGAGATCGGCTGGCTGGCGGTGATCGGGGCCGTCCAGGTGATCCCGTGGTCGGTGCTGCGGCTGAAGATCACCGGTGCGGTGATCTGGCTGGCGGCCCCGCCACAACTGCCCCCCGCCTGGAAGACAAACTTGGTCCAGCCCTCGTAGACGTTCCCGGCATAGGGGCTGGCGGGGTTGTTGTCCACGGCGACATACTCTTTGTCTTGCAGCACGGCGATAGTGCCGTTGTTGCTGTTGCTGGCGAGCTGGATCGGCGGGGCGAACGTGGCCCCGGCGTCGGTTGAGCGCGAGACATACATGCCGCCGAGGGGGTTACAGATCGCCGAGTAGCCCAGGTAGCCGAAGTAGGCATAGCTACCGGTGCCGAAAGCCATCGCCGGGTCGCCATAGTTGAGGCCGCTCGCGCCAGGTACCGGGTAGTTGGTCCAGTTGGTGCCGCCGTCGCTCGACAGATAGACATACGGGCAAAGCGAACAGCGATAGTCGTTCGCCGAGGCGATCACTCGCTGATCGTCTTCGGGGTTGATCGCGATGGTCGTCTCATTCTGCGCCGAGCCGTTGTTCAGCGAGGCGTCTATGTTGGGGCCGAAAATCGGCGGGGTGAGCCGCCCCGCCCACTGTTCGAGCAGGCCGGGGCTGCTGCCCATCATCCGCTCTTTCGGCACCGCCACCACGCCGGATAGGTGGTGGTAAGGGTCGGTGATCAGCGGTTGCCCGTGGGCCACCCCCGGCGTTGGCCGGGCGGCGTTCACCGCGCCCACCCAGCCCGCCGTGATCAGGGTCAGGCTCACGAGAATGGCGGCCCAGGACACGATAAGTGGTCTGTTGCGCTGCATGATAGCTCCTTCCTCTTTCCTCTGTTTCTCAGTCGGTGTGGATCGGGGCGGGCGCAGGCTGCGTGCGCCCCTGCCGTTGCGGAGGCAGGCATCCGCCGGGGATTAGGATGCCCTGGTGTGTGGTGCCCGGCCATTATACGCCATCTGCCGCGCCGGTGGGGGTGGTCCCGGCGGCACCAAAAGGCCGCGGCCCCTGGGGTTAACCCAGGAGCCGCGGTGGGGCGAGGCTACGGAAGTTGTCCGGCGGGAACGGTCCGCGCCGGGGGCGGCTTAGCGCCAGCTTGGGCGTACGTCGTCGTTAGGGTCCGTGGTCAGTTGGTGCAAGAACGAGCCATCGAGGTACGAGACGTAGATGTCGTTGTTGCCGTCGCGATTCGAGCTATAGGCCATGTACTTTTCGTCCGGCGACCAGGTCGGGTCGTACTCAGCCGAGAGGAGATTGGTCAGCCGGGTCGGGTTCGAGCCGTCGGCCTTCACCACATAGATTTCCAGGTTGCCACCGTCGCGCCCGCTGACGAACAGGAGGCGGGTGGCGCTGGGCGACCAGGCGGGCAGCCAGTCGGCCCCAGGGCTGTTGGTCACCTGGAGGACGTTGATGCCGTCCGCTTTCATGGTATAGATCTCGTCGTCGCCGCTGCGGTTGCTGACGAAGGCGATGCGGTCGTTGCTGCCCCAGGACGGGTCGCGGTCGTTGCCCGCCATGATGCTCACGTTGGTCTGATTGGTGCCGTTGGCGTTCATCGTGAAGATCTCATTGTTGCCGGTGCGGTCGGTGACGAAGGCGATCTTGCTGCCGTCCGGACTCCAGGTGGGGTGGAAGTCGCCGTTGGTGTTGGTGGTCAGCCGGGTCGCGCCGGAGCCGTTAGCGTTCATCACATAGATTTCCGGGTTGCCATCCTGGCTGGCGACAAAGGCGATGCGGGTGCCGTCGGGCGACAGGGTCGCGTCATAGTTGTCGCCGTCGAGCGAGGAGGTCAGATTGACCTGGGTCGTGCCGTCGGCATTCATCACATAGACATCGCGCTTGGCAACGCGGTTGCTGACGAAGACGATCTTGCCGGTCAGCGGGACCGGGGTGCTAGTGGCACCCGGCGTGCCGGGCGTGCTGGTGGCGGTGGTGACCACGGTGCCGGTGCTCGTCGGCGTGGCGGTCGCGGTGGCGGTGACCGGGGTACCGGGCGTGGCGGTCGCGACGGGCGTCAGGCCGACCGAGGGGCACGCGCCGATGTTGTTATAGCGCCAGTCATAATAGTGGAGGCCGATATTGCCCATTTCCACCTGGAAGGCGGGCTGGTTGGCCGGGTTGTAGGTCAGCACGCGGCGCTCGAACGCCTGGATCAGCACGTCCTGATAGATCCCGGCGATCTTGACCCGCGCCCAATAGGCATCGCTGACCGGCAGGCCGCTGGCATAGAACCACGGCTGGTTGATCTGGCGCTGCACGGTCTGCCCGTTCTCGACCACTCCGCCGATCTGGTTCAGGAAGGTCCAGAAGATCTGCGGGATGTTGTGGTGGGTGGTCGGCTCATAGTAGGCGTAGGTCACGCCGGGCACGCCGCCCTTGCTCGCGTCGTTGCCGACGGTCCCGAAGCGGTCAATGGTCGCGGTGGCGGCCTGGCCGCGTTTGTCCGGGTCGGTGCGCCCGACGCCGGGGGCGACACTGGCGACGGTGCGGAAGCTGTTGTAGGTGGGGGCGGTCGGGTCATCCGCGTCGCCCGAAATGTTGATGCAGGCCGGGGTGCGCGGGCTGTAGGCGCTGGTGCCGATCTGCATATTGCCCGACACCAGTTCGACGGTCAGCAGGCCGTTGGTGACGAAGAAGGCGCTAGTCGGGTCCGCGTTGGGATCGTTGATCTCCATGCGGCTCTTGTCGAAATACTGCACCAGGCGCTGGCCGCCGGGGGCTTCGATCCACTGCTCCTGCGTGGCCGTGCGGGGCTGCGGTCCCCAGTACCACGAACGATCGACCTGGCCCTGTTGCACCAGCAGATCGGTGCGGGTCCAGACGCGCTGGAAGGCCGGGTGGGCGAAGGCCTGGGTCGGGTTGGTCTGTGCCCCCACCGCCGCCGCCTGCACCAGGCCTGCCAGCAGCGCAATCAATGCTGCGGTAACGCCCCCAACACTTAAAAGTCGCTTATACATACTTCCTCTGTCCTCCTCAGTTCGATCATGCTCGAAAAGTTTTTATGGGCCTTAGTCCGGTGATCGGCCCCTTCTCTTGTACCAACGAACAGCTCGCCCACTGGTTGCGGGACGAGGGGCCAGGGGTCGGGGATTAGGGGTTCGGGGGTCGGGGGTCGGGGGTGGGGATCGGGGGTGGGGATCGGGGGTGGGGGGTCAGAGTTTGTACAATTTAAATTTCTGACCCCCGACCCCTCGTCCCGTACTACCCGTAACCACGCGGGGTATAGTATACTGTCGTGACTGTTACCTCTCCAAAAGGAGCCTCTATGCGCCCTGTATCTTCTGTACGCGCTCCTCGTGTATGGCGGTGGTCTACCTGGCTGCTGGGCCTGGCCCTGCTGGCGAGCAGTGCCCCGGTGCCGGGCGCGGCGGCCACGCCACTGGCCTTCGCCGACCCGGTTTTTGGGCGGGTCTGGCAACGAACCGACGGGCCGGTGGCGACAGGGCAGGTGACGCGCTCCTGGGTCTGGGGACCGGGATCGTGGGCATCGGGCCGCGAACCGTATAGCGAGGCCGCCGGCGGGGCGCGGCTGGTGCAATACTTCGACAAGGGGCGGATGGAGATCAACGATCCCACCGCCGACCGCACCGCGCCGGGGTACGTGACCAGTGGCCTGCTGGTGGTCGAGATGGTCAGCGGGGTGCAGCAACTGGGCGCGACCAGCCCGCGCCGCGCCGCCCCGGCCACCGAGCCGGTGGCGGGCGATCCCCGCCCGGTCAACCCCGA
>JBBSAN010000672.1:0-4324 GCA_038252265.1 Chloroflexia bacterium | reverse complement strand
GAACGCGACGCGGTTCAGTGGCTGCTCGGAAGCTGGTTTGCGGCCAAATTCGGTGTTGGACCGGCTCATTTTTGCAAGTGCTGAAGCGATTCGCTCTGTGGTTGCACAACCGATAGCGTAAAGTGACGGTTGGTCGTCACTCGCTGGCGGCGAGGATCACATGCTCGCCGGCGCGGTAGGTCACCTCGTGACCCGGTGTAAAGACGGTGACGCGGCCCCGCCCATAAACGGTCCACTCCGGGCTAGGCCCCACCAGGCCGGTCGCCCCGTCCACGCCGACGATAGTCACCGTGCGCGGGGCGCGGCGCAGGAGGATCTTCATCCCGCCTGGTAGTTCGTCGAAGTGCGGAATGATCGCCAGACCGGGGACCAGGCCCAGGGCGGGCCGGGTGCGCCAGAGCTGCGGCCACTCGAACATGGCTCCGGCCAGGGCCATCGCCCCCGCCGAGCAGCCGGCCACCACCCCGCCTGCGGCAAAGACCCCGGCGATAGCCTCCCAGCAGACCGTATCTTGCAGCGTCTGGAGCAGGTACTGTGGTTTACCGCCGGAGAGGTAGACCAGATTGGCTGCGGCGATCTGCGCCGCCAGGTCGGGCGAGGCAGCGTCGGCGCGCGTGCGCAGCATGACCGGCGTGACGGCCCCGCCCAGCCGGGTAAAGTGCTCGACCCCCATACGCGCCCAGCGTTCGGGTACCCCCAGCCCATCGGGCACCGAGGCGGTGGGCAGCACCACCACCTGGGGCGAGCCGGGCAGTCGCGCCAGCAGCGCGCGATCAAGCAGGTCGCTGATCGGCAGGAATTCCCCGGACCCGACCAGGGCGACCGTGCCGGGTGTGTCCAATGGCATCAGATCGTTCGCTTTCTCCGTTGGCCGGATGGATCGTGTGTGCTGCGCCATACCATCATGGCGCAATGTCTCAGGTATTATTGCTCAGTGGACCGCTCCACCCGGGGTGCGGGCCGCGCCTGTGGGCGGCCACCGCACCAGCCGGGCGCTGGCCGCCCACAGGCGCTCTTGCAGCGCCACGTCCGTCGTACCCGGTGCCGAGCGGTGGGGCCGGCACTGCACAAAGTATTGGCCGGTGACATCCGCCACATCGGGTGCCGTTGCCAGGTACAGTGAGGTCTCCGCCCCCTGAGCCGGGCTGATCCCAACCCGGCGTACGACCTGTCCCGCCAGCCATCCCAGAGGCCGGGGGAGATCGCGCTGGGCGAAATTGCTGCCCACGAAGCCGGGGTGCAAGCAGTTGGCCGTCACGCCCGCGCCCGCCAGCCGCCGCGCCAGTGCATAGGTAAACAGCACCAACGCGTACTTGGCCCGCCCGTAGGCCCGCAGTGGTCCATAGCGGCGGCGCGATTGCAGATCATCCAGGCGAAAGCCTCCCGCTGCGTGCGCTGCGGAACTGACGTTCACGATGCGGGCGGGCGCGCCCGCCACCCGCCGGTCGCGCCGCAGGTTGGGGAGCAGGAACGGTGCGAGGGAGTTCACCGCCAGCGGCATCTCGATGCCCTCGGCGGTCTCGCGCCGGGTCAGGTAGAGCGCGCCCGCGTTGTTGATCAGCACGTCCAGGCGTGGGTAGCGCTGTTCCACGGCGGCAGCCAGGGCGCGCACCGCCCCTTGCGACGCCAGATCGGCCAGTAGCAGATCGACCGCCGGGTTGCCACTCGCAGCGCGGATAGCCTGCTGCGCTGCCTCGCCGCGGGCCGGGTCGCGGCAGACCATGATCACCGTGGCTCCCCGCCGGGCCAGGCCGAGCGCCGTCGCCTGGCCCACCCCCGAGTTGGCACCCGTCACCAGGCAGATTTTCTCTTTCATCGCGCCCGGCGCAGTAGACATGATGCGGTCCTTTCCGCCCGGTTTCACCGGGCAGCCCCACTCCGGCTTCTCTCACTGTTAGCATACCAGGAGTCGGCCTGCTTGGCAAACCACTGGCGGGCCACGGCTGAGGCTGAGTCGGTCGGTGTAGACCAACCTCAGACGGTCAGCCTGAGCGCAGCGAAGGTGGGCTTGGCGGTCAGCGGTGATCCGGGCAAAGATCCCTTCCTCAGACCTCGTCCAGTACAGCCCGGATGCGGCGTACCCCTGCGCCGCTCGCCTCTTCTTTGACAATGCGGAAGTGGCCCAGTTCCCCGGTATGCATGACGTGCGGGCCACCGCAGATTTCCGCGCTGAACTCGCCGATCGTGTAGACCTTCACCTGCGCCTCATACCGATCCGGGAACAGGCCGATGGCCCCTGCCGCGTGCGCCGCCGCCACGCTCATCTCCGTCCAACCGACCGGCAGGTCGCGGGCGATCTGCGCGTTCACCAGCGCCTCCACCGCTTCGATCTGCTCGGGCGTGAGTTGGGCGGGATGCGCGAAGTCGAAGCGCAGCCGCTCCACCGTGATATTGCTGCCGCGCTGCCCGACGTGCGGCCCCAGCACCTGCCGCAGCGCCGCCTGCAACAGGTGCGTGGCGGTGTGCAACCGGGTGGTGGCGGGCAGCCGTTCGGCCAGGCCACCCCGGAAGCGCCGCGCCCCGCCCTGGCGCGACAACGCCTGGTGTGCCGCGAACGCTGTCTGGAACCCTTCGAGATCGGTCGTCAGGTCTTGCCGCGCCGCCAGTTCGGCGGTCAGTTCGACGGGGAAGCCGTAGGTGCTGTACAATTGGAACACCACCTCGCCGGGGAGCACCTGCTCCCCCCGGCCTATGATCGCCGCTACCGCCCTGGTGAACTCCTTTTCGCCCTCCTGCAAGGTGCGTCCGAAGCGCCGTTCCTCTTCGTCTAGCGCCGTGCAGATATCTACTTGCCGCGTCGTAACCAGGGGATATGTCTCTCCCAACGTCGCCATGACCGTTTCCGCCAGGCGGGCCAGGAACAGGCCGGAGATGCCCATCTCGCGGCCATAGCGCACCGCCCGCCGGATCAGCCGCCGCGCGATGTATGGCTGGTCCACGTTGCCGGGGCGGATGCCCTCGCTCAAGATGAACACCGCCGCCCGGATGTGGTCGGCAATGACCCGCACGCCAAAAGGCTGCGGGCGCAGCGTCTGCGCCCGGATCGCGCCAACCAGTGGCTGGAACAGTTCGGTTTCATAGGGCGAATCCACCCCTTCCAGGATGGTCAGGACCCGTTCCAATCCCAGACCGGTGTCCACGTTGAGCTGCGGCAGGGGTGTCAAGCGCCCGTCGGCCTGCTGATCGTATTGCAGAAACACATTGTTCCACACCTCCCAGAACCGCGCCGGGTGGGTCGCCGGGGTCGCGTCGGGCGGGCCGCCGGGCTGGGTATCGTAGAAGATCTCGGTGTCCGGCCCGCAGGGGCCTTGCGCGCCGACCGGCCCCCACCAGTTGTCGGCGCGGGGCAGGAACAGGATCTGGTCGGGGCGGAAGCCCAGCGCCCGCCAGTTCGCCGCCGCCTCATGGTCGCGCGGCGCGGTCGCGTCACCCGCAAAGCAGGTCACGCGCAGCCGCGCCGGGTCCCAGCCCAGCCGCTCGGTCAGGAAGCCATAGCTCAAGCGCTGCGCTTCGGCTTTGCCATACGCCCCCAGCGACCAGCTCCCCAGCATCTCGAAGAAGGTGAGGTGGACCGCATCACCGACCTCGGCAATGTCATTGGTCCGCAGGCACGGTTGGCAATCGGTCAGCCGGATGCCCGCCGGGTGCGGTTCGCCCAGCAGGAAGGGCACGAGCGGGTGCATCCCCGCCGTGGTGAAGAGCACGCTCGGATCGTGCTCCGGGATGAGCGGCGCACCGTCAATGCGGGCGTGATCGTGCTCCTGAAAATAGCCGAGAAACAAGTGCCGTAACGTACGCGCATCCATAAGAAAACCTCCTTTGACGTTGGGCCAAATAAAAACCGCCCTTGAGCAACAATTGCTCAAGGGCGGGGCGATCCGCGGTACCACCTTGGTTGAGGCCCGCAGGGGCCTCCTCTCTACCGCCGCTGCCGGGCGCGGGGGCGCATAGGCAAGGGCGTGTCTCGGTAACGGGAGACGGGGCCGGCCAACCTTATCCCCGTGAGGCTTCGGCGGCAACTCGGGTGGGGCTTTCTGCGCCAGCTGGCCTGGTCAAGCTCCCACCCTCCTTGACTCGCTGGGGACACGGCCTGGTGCGTACTTCGTCACCTTCGCGGTTGTTATATCTTCGGTTGTAGAATCAACCATACCATAAGCGCCGCCCCGCGTCAATCCATCGTGCGATGTAGAACCGGGCTGATGCGTTCTCCTCGGTCGGGGGGGGCCGAGCCGGGGGGCCCGCCCACAACAAACCCCAACCCCACAAAACATAAACCCCCCCAACGGGAGAAGGGGGTTGTGTGACAACGCACGGGGGGGGGTGT
>JBBSAN010000671.1:0-4325 GCA_038252265.1 Chloroflexia bacterium | reverse complement strand
TCACCGTGCGGCATAAGACCGGCATGTATCGCAAAGCCGTATAAGTCCCCCACGGGCCGGGTAGCCGCGCAAGCAGCCCGGCCTTTACCCGGGCATGGAGATCGCTGGATGAGTTGGCAAGACGAACCGATGGACAAAGCCCGCCTGCTGGCACACATGCAGCAAGAGCACGCCGCCCTGGAAGCCCTGCTGAACACGCTCGATGCGGCGCGGGTGACCCAACCCGGCGTGTACGGTGCCCTGTCGGTGAAGGATGTGCTGGCCCATATCGCCGCCTGGCAGGGCATGGAAGTCGGCTGGCTGCAAACCTCCTTGCGGGGCGAGCCGGTCGTGCGCTTTGCCCCCGGCTACGAGTTGACCAACGACGACGGCGATGCCGTGACCGACCGCCTCAACGCCCACGTCTTCGAGGAGAACCGTGACAAGCCGTTCGCCACGGTGCTGGCCGCCCTGCGGACGGGCCATACCGGTCTGATAGAAGTGGTGCAAACCATGACCGAAGATGACCTGCGCGCCGCCCAGCGCTTTGATTGGTGGGACGGCGAGCCGATCTGGACCTCGATTGCGGGGAACAGCTATGAACATGTGCGCGAACACCGCGCGTTGATCGAGTCCTGGCGCGCCAGTGGCGGCCAGCCAACCGGAGAAGAGGAGTAAACGAATGACCACCCTGACGAAATTTACCGCCCGCCCCTACGCAGGCGACGCCGACCTACCCGCCATCACCGCCCTGCTGAACCTCTGCGACGAAGTGGACAAGCTGGACGACAGCTATACCGAGGACGACCTGCGCCGGGAATTCGAAAGCCCCGACCTGGACCCGGCCAAAGACCTGCGACTGTGGGACGATGCGGGCGGGCGGCTGGTCGGCTTCGGCCAGATCTGGATCCCCAAAGAGGGCGAGAAGGTCGATGGTGGTCTGTACATCCGTGTCCACCCCGAGGCCCGCGACCAGCACCTGGAAGACGAGATCATTGACTGGGGCACAGCGCGGACCCGCGAAGCGGCCCAGGAACAGGGCAAGCCCGCCCAACTTCGTTGCTGGGTCCGCGAGGGCAACTATGTCAGCGCGATCCTGGAGGCGCAGGAGTTACAGATCGTGCGCTACTTCTTCAAGATGGCGCGCCCGCTCGACCAGCCCATCCCGGAGCCAACACTGCCCGAAGACTTCACCGTGATCACCGCCACTGAGGCCGACGATACCCATATCGAGCGCTGGGTGGAGATGTTCAACGGGTCGTTCATTGACCACTGGAACCACCACCCGCTGAATGTGGAGAACCACAAGCACTGGCTCGCCAGCCCGAAGTACCAGGCCGAGCGCGATCTGATCGCCCGCGCCGCCGACGGCACCTATGCTGCGTTCTGCTTCTGCTGGATCGACCCCGACGACAACGCCCGCAACAACCGCAAGGAAGGCTGGATCGACATCCTGGGCACGCGGCGCGGCTACCGCAAGATCGGCCTGGGCAAGGCCATGCTCCTGCGGGGGATGCAGTTGCTCAAGGCCGAGGGCATGGACACCGCCGTCCTGGGCGTGGACGCCGAAAACCCCAGCGGCGCGCTGCGGCTCTATGAGTCGGTCGGCTTCGCCAGCGTCCAGACCAGCGTCACCTACTCGAAAGACCTCGTTTGACAAGGAAGAAGGAAGAAGGATGAATTAAGAAAGGAGGAAAAGCTTAGCACTCAGGTGCTTTGTACTGTGCCTCCGTTCTTAATTCATCCTTCTTAATTCATCCTTTTAGGAGAATTTGGATGACCACACAGACCACGTTCGCCGCCCGCCCCTACGCCGGGGAAGCCGACCTCTCCGCGATTTTAGAGTTGATCAACCTATCCGCTGCGGAAAAGCAATATGATCAGATGGACCTGGAGAGCCTGCGGCACGCGATGACCAACCCCACGATGGATCAAGCGCGCGACCTGCGCCTGTGGGACGACGCCAATGGGCGGCTGGTGGGTGCTGGCACCCTATGGGTGCCGGTGCCCGATGACAGCGAGTTCTTCGAGGGGCGAGTCAATGTCTATATGCGTCCTGAAGCGCGCGGGCAGGGCCTGGAAAGCGAAATCATTGCCTGGGGCACCGAGCAGTTGCGCGGCATCGGGCAGGAGCGGGGCCTGCCGGTGCGGATGTTCATGGACGCCCCCGAACACGATACCCGCGAACGGGCCATGCTGGAAGCACACGGCTTCGCCCCGGTGCGCTACTTCTTCGTCATGCACCGCCCACTGGACCAGCCGATCCCCGAACCGGAGTTCCCCGCAGGCTACACCCTGCGCCACATGAGCCGCGACGTGGCCGAGGTCGAACGCTGGGTAGCGATGTACAACCTCTCCTTCATCGACCACTGGGGCTTCCACCCGCTCCTCCTGGAGCGCCGCCTGCACCGCATGGCCGACCCATTCTACAAGCCCGAACACGACCTGGTGGGCATTGCCCCCGATGGCACCTTCGCCGGGTTTTGCGTCTGCTTCATCAACGGGACCGACAACACGCTGACCGGGCGCAACGAAGGCTGGATCGGCGTGCTCGGCACCCGGCGCGGCTATCGCAAGATCGGCCTGGGCCGGGCGATGCTCCTGGCCGGGCTGCACCTGCTGAAGCGCGAAGGCATGGACACCGGCGTGCTTGACGTGGACGCGGAGAACCCCACCGGGGCGCTGCGCCTCTACGAGTCGGTCGGCTTCCATGTGGCAAAGACCGACATCGCTTATCGCAAGGACCTGTAGCCCCCTTACCCCCTGGCCGCTTCCAGGGTGTGAACGAGGAACTCATGACCATGCAAGCATCGTTCCAGGGCCGCGCCTACGCCGGGCCGGACGATCTCCCCGCCGTCGTCGGGCTGCTGAACCTATGCGACACGGTGGATCAGTTGAACGAGCATTACACAGTAGAGACCTACGGCACCGAGCTAGAAGACCCCACCGTAGACCTGAGCCGCGACCTGCGCCTGTGGGAAGACGCCGCCGGGCGTTTGGTTGGGTACGGCCAACTCTGGCCCCTGGAAACCGAAGACGGGATCGAAGGACGGCTCTTCTGGTACATCCATCCCGACGTGCGCGGGGGCGACGATGATCTGGCAGGGGCGATCTTTGCCTGGGCGGCCCGCCGCACCGCCGAGGTCGGCCAGGGGGCGGGCGGACAGGACCGCGTCGCCAGCACCGTCGAGGACCACAACACCACCTTCCGCACGACGCTGGAGGGACACGGCTTCCACCTGATCCGCTACTTCTTCGAGATGGAGCGATCCCTAACCACCCCGATCCCGGAGCCGCAATTACCACCGGGCTATACGCTCCGCCCGCTGGCAGGAGCCGACGAACTGGCGGCGTGGATGGCGCTCGACCAGGATGCATTCCGCGACTCGTGGAACTATCATCCCCTGCCCGTAGAGCGGCGGCAGCACTGGATGGCCGACCCGCGCTACCGGGCGGCGGGCGATCTGGTGGTCGTCGCCCCCGATGGGCAGTTGGCCGCGTTCTGCCTCTGCGACATCGACCCCGAAGCCAACGCCCAAACCGGGCGCAACGAGGGCTGGATCCAACTGCTGGGCACCGGGCGCGGCTACCGCAAGATCGGCCTGGGTCGGGCCGCCCTCCTCGCCGGACTGCACTACCTCCAGCACACCGGGATGGACACGGCCCTGCTCGATGTGGACGCCGCCAACCCCACCGGCGCGCTGGGCCTCTACGAAAACGCGGGCTTCACCAAACGGCGCACCAACCTGCGCTACATCAAGGCGCTGTGATGCCGATGGACGACCTGGAACGCGACCTGCGCCGCCTCTACGGGGCTTACGAGTACCTGCGCGACACCGACCTGACCGCCGAGTCGAACACGTCGCGGTTGCTCCGTGCGCCTGACTATCCGCTGCTGGCGGCGCGGGTGGGCCAAGAGGTGGCCGAGTTGCTGGGGGTGTTATTCGGCACGCACCGCCACCACGGGATGCCGGACGATCTGGTGCTGGAGGCCAGCCAGGTCTGCTACTGGGTCTTCTGCAACTCCGTCGCCCGCCAGGTGCCCTATGATCGCCTCGCCCCGCACCTGGCCTTACGCGATCGGGACGCCGACCGCGTCGACGATCCCCCCGACCTGCTGGCCTACCTGCGCGGTGACGATCCGACAGCCCAGGCCGACCCCGGTCGCGTCCGCAGTCTCCAGGCCTTCCTGCGCGGCGTCGGCAAAGCCTGCCGCCAGGAAGGCGTCCTGCCCCTCACCGTTGTCCGCTCCGACCTGACCGCAATGGCGGCCAGGCCTTACCTGGCGGCGTATTTTGGGGGCGGGGGATAGGAGACGGGGATAGGGGTTGGGGGTTGGTGACGAG
>JBBSAN010000670.1:0-4326 GCA_038252265.1 Chloroflexia bacterium | reverse complement strand
TCGTGTCGCCCACCGCCCAGATGTCGCTGGGGGTGCGGGCGCTGATGGCGTACAGGCTCTGCGGGGCGGGTGTGGTGACCCGTTGCCAGCGCTGTCCATCCCAGTGAGTAAGGAGCACCGGACCGCCGGGATGGGACGCCCCCACCGCCCAGGCGTCGTTCGGGGCCGGAGCGGCCACGCCGTAGAGGACGCCGCTACTATTCAGGACATTGGGGCTGGGCACGATGTGGAAGGTGCCATCACAAGGCGGGGGGGTCGGGGGACAAGCGGGGGTATAATGCACGCTCAACTCTGTGTCGTAGCCGTGATACCAGCGTTGATCGATCCCGACCGCCCACATGACGCCGGGGGCCGGGGCACTTACCCCGAACAACCGGTTGTCGTCCAGGTCGGTATTGCCGCTAGGCACCACGCTCCAGGCCAGGCCGTCCCAGTGCAGGACCAATGTCTGGTAATCGCTGTCGCCGTAGCCACTGCCGACCGCCCAGACATCGTTGGCGGCTCCTGCGGCGATGCCGGTCAACTGATTATCGGTGCTGTCGAGGGGTGGGAGGGGCACCACGCGCCAGGCCGTGCCATCCCAGTGTTCAATAACCGGCTTTGTGCCGCCGGACCTAGTGATACTGCCGACCGCCCAGACATCGTTGGCGGCGGGGGCGGTGACGCTGACCAGCGATCCGCCCGGCGGGTTAGGCACCTGGCTCCAGGCCTGGCCGTCCCAGTGGAGGATGTCGGGGCCACCCACGGCCCACACGTCATTACTGGTGCGCGCCGCAAGGGCCGTGAGGTGGCCGTTGACCAGCGGGTTGGGGATGCTGCTCCAGGCGCTGCCGTCCCAGTGGATCGTGCTGCTGCCGCCGACCGCCCAGACATCGGCGGCATTGACCGCTGCAACGGCACTGAAGATCAACACACTGGGATGTGGAACGGGATCCCAGCGGACCCCGTTCCAGTGGATGATCTTGTTCGTATACCCCACCGCCCAGACATCGTCGTGGGCGACCATCGCCACGCCCAGGAGGATGCCACCGCCGGGGACGCCACCGCTCCAGTCGTGCCCATCCCAGTGCTCAACTATCATGTCCGTCGTGTGATCGTTCAATATGCCTACCGCCCAGGCATCATCCGTTCCCAGCGCCGACACCGCATAAAGCTCCTCCTCAGGGTATCCAAGCCCCCAGGCGGGCACCACCGACACGCAGCCAGGGAGGGTGCCGGGGGGTTGGGTAGACGGTTTTGGCGGTGCGCCTTGCGCCCGCGCCGGTCCCGCCCCGCCGCCCAGCGCCAGCACGCCGAGGAGCAGGATCGCCCCGATCAGGATACGCAGGGTCCGCTGGTGTGTGGTAGGTGTGCTCATCAGTGGCCTCCTTGCTGTGCTTGAACGCTATAAAGGCCACCCGCTCCTGCGACGGCTGGGATTGTCCTCCCGCCGCAGGATGCCAGAGTGGCCCCGTTACAATGCGATAAAGTTGTTGTGCTTTTAGTGCAGACGTATAGTGATTCTATTATAACATCAATGTTGCGAAATGCAATACAAAACACGGCACCGCGCGGGTTGTGTCGAATACGGGCTACGCTTCGTGCCCCAGCACCACGCCGCTGTAGGGCGCGATGGTGATGTGAAGCGCACCGTCGGCAATGCGTAGGCGCGGAGGGGCAGCGGTGCTGAACAAGGCGGTGGGAGCTGCCCCGTCCAGCAGCGGCAGGGGCACGGTGCGTTCGTGCGCGCTGTGGTTGAACAGGACCAGCACCCCGTCGCTCTCCAGCCCACAGGCGTAGGCGTAGGTACCCGCCCCGGCATCGAGGTGGACGGTGCGGCGGGGGCCGTGGCGTAGCGCGGGCTGGGCGCGTCGTAGCCGGATCAGCGCCTGGTAGAAGGCTAGCAACTCCCGGTCCCAGGCGGCCTCGTCCCAGATCATGTCGCGCCGGGCCTCCGCATCGCCCCCGAAGCCCACCGCGATATCCTGCTCATGCGACAGGCCGATCTCGGTCCCATAATAGATCACCGGGGTGGCATCGAGGGTGAACTGGCAGAGCGCGGCCAGCTTCAAGCGGGTGGTATCCTGGGCGGCCACAAAAAGGAAGCGGTTCATGTCGTGGTTGTCGAGGAAGCTGACCCGGCCCGGTCCCTCGGCCATGTAGCGTTCGTAGGCGCGTAAGAAGCCGTCCAGTTGGGCCAGGGTCCACTCGCCATTGCCGAAGGTCTGCCGCAAGGCCCCGGCCAGGGGAAAGTCGAGCACGCCGTGGAGCTTGCCCCGGTAGCGCCGCAGGCTGTCCGCCGTATCGGTCACTTCGCCGAAGGTCAGCACGTCCGGCGTCACTGCCAGCACCGCGTCCCGGAACGCCACCCAGAAATCCATGCTGGGACCGATGGCGTGGTCGAGCCGGAAGCCGTCCACGCCATAATCGCGGAGCCATTGCACCGCGCTGCCGATGATGTGGGCGCGGGCACCGGGGTCGTCGGTGTTGAACGTCACCAGATCGGGGACCATCTCCAGAAACTGGCGGTAGCGGTGCGGCCATTCGTAGAAGGTGAACCAGCCGGCGGTGGCGGTGGTCTGATCGGCGCGGGCCGCCACGAACGCTGGATGATCGATGGAACCGTGGGTGGGGACGAAATCGAGAATGATCCGTATGTCCTGCGCGTGGGCGGCCTGGACCAGCGCCCGCAGGTCGGCGTTGGTGCCCAGCGCCGGGTCCACCGTGTAATAATCGGTCGTATCGTAGCGGTGATACGACGGCGCGACCGACAGCGGCGAGAGCCAGATCGCGGTGATGCCCAGGTCGACCAGGTAGGGCAAGGTCTGTTGCACGCCGCGCAGGGTGCCGCCGTGCAGCGCCAGGCGGTCAGCGTTGGGGGCAAAGGCCCCACCGGGCGGACCGGGGTGGAAGCGGTCGAGGAAGATATGATAGATGACCGCATCAGTGGCCCAGGCCGGGAACCGGGGGCCGGGCGGTTCGACCCGGTAGGCGAAGGTGGTGACCCCGTGGGCATCCGCATGGCGGAACCAGAAGCCCTGCCCGTCGTGCGCCCACACGTCGGGGCCGTGGGCATCCCCGTGCCCGGCCCGCCAGCCGCCGATCCGGTAGCGCACCACCGTCCCCGCCGGGTGCGCGGGAATCACGCCCCGCCAGCGCGTCAGATACCCGGCCTGCGCCACCCAGTCCACCCCGGCGATCTCCATCGGCAGCGTCGAATCGTGCGTGGTGGGGGCCTGACCGTCGGTGGTGTAAAAGAGCGTGGCGCGCTCCAGCGGCAGATCCGTCCCGCTGGTCGCCCAGATCTCGACCGAGGTATCGGGGGTGGGGGCCAGGGGCTGGATTGTGTTGTCATGGCGGAACTGCTGCCGTTGGGCGGCGATCCGGACCAGCACCTCGGACAGCGGCAGGTCACCCGGCGCGGTGGCGATGTCGTTGGCGAATACAGGAACATTCGCCGGTTCCTCGGCAGGTTCAGGCATAGGATCGCTCCTCGGTGACTGATGGCTGATCAACGATGGACGAGGGACGATCTGATCGTCCCTCGTCCATCGTCATGCCGGGCGAATCGCTCTCCCGGTGGTGTGGGGCTACTCGGTTTCGGTTTCGCCCGCGCGGCGGACAATGTGGAGGTGGCCGTGGTCGGCATGGGCCTCGGCAGAATCGCCCCGGCGCAGGACATGGACGGGCGGCTCGTGGTCGGGGGTCGGCTCGTCTTCAACCAGGCCGCGCAGGTAGTTGAGCACTACCGGATCGACCAGCGCGCCGGGCTGCACCCGATCTTCCAGGTTCTCGCGCCCGGTGAACTTGTCGAAGGCGGCGGCGGTGATCGGATCATAGGTGTCATCGGTGGGCCGGGTGATCAGGTACCCGGCGGCCTGGAGCAGTTCGCGCAACTCCCGGAGCACGTCCCCTTCGATGGGCAACAGGCTGGCCGGGTCGGTATCCTGGAAATAAAGATGGTGCAGGTCGAGGATACGGCGCAGTTCGGCAATCGGCGTGGGGTGGTCGTCCACGCGCAGGTCCACGTAGCGGTCGTTGAAGCCGGAATAGCCGCCGCCCTGGCGCACCACCAGCAGGGCTGCCGACTGCATCCCCCGGCTGTCGCCGCCTGCCGCCTGGCCTGCTGCCAGGGTGACCATCAGGTGGTCGGCCAGTTCCCCTTTGCCCGAAGTTTGCTGCTCGACAAAGGTCTGGGCCATCGCCTGGACGGTTTCCTCGCTGACCAGGATGTTGCCCTGGACGGCGAAGTGCGGCCCGGCCTGGCCCCCGGCCCAGGCAAACGCATCGTCGCCGGTGAAGGTGGCGGAGCGGCCCTGCGCGTCCACAATGCCGATCTGGCGGTGG
>JBBSAN010000669.1:0-4335 GCA_038252265.1 Chloroflexia bacterium | reverse complement strand
CGGGGAATCTGACCTGGAAACAGGTGCTGGCGGCCCAGCAAGCGCCCGCTGCCCCTGTCCGCCCGGCGTACACGACTATGCACCCATCGCAAAACGAGACGCCTGTACGCCCGGCGTACACGACTACGCCCGCATCGCAGGATGATCCATCTGTACACCCGGCGTACACGACTACGCCCCCATCAGAGAGCGACTCGGATACGCCAGCGCGCTTGGTGGAGCGCGGCGCACTGGACCAGGCCACTGGGGTAGGCGACACGCGCCGCATTCCCTATCGGGAGCGCGCCTGGGATACTGTGACAACTACGCTCCTCCGCCTGGACTGGCACACGGTGCCGGTCGCCACGCGCGCCACGTTTGTGGCACAGCTTGATCTCTTGGAGCAGGCGATCCAGGAGGCTCGGCGCGTCCTGACGGAAGAATAACAACCAACACGCGCAGATTTTGTACTGTAGTGCACGTAGAACGGCCTGGGGTAGTCTCCCCAGGCTGTTGCCTTATCTATGAGATTCGTACAGTTTGCTTTTACCTCTTGCTAATTCCTAGTACATCGAGTCCAACTCCCCCCGCCGATCTTTTACAGGGGACGTGCCCCCGCTGAGAGGAGCACACAGCAGGCGCAGGGCGCACCGCCGCCCCGTCTGCCGCAACCATCTCCCCGGTTGGATTGGGACGGGTTGCAGACGCAGTTGCTCGCGGTGCGGGCGGCGGAGGAACAGCCTCCGCCGTCGATTCGGCATGTGGCCCAGCGTCTACGCTATGACCAGGGGCACCTCTACCACCAATTCCCGGAGAGGTCTGTCGGCAGATTTCGCGGCGCTACAAACAGCACCGCCGCGCGCAGCGGACGGTCCGCTGGAGAGCTTGTGTGTCGAGGTCCACATAATTATGCCGGCGCTTTGCGGCGAAGGGCTGTATCCGAGCAAAGGGCGAGTCGCCTAGCGGCTGCAACACCCCGCCCAGATGCGGGAGCCCGCCACACAAGCGGTGTGGCGGGCATTATTGGCAGAATTGCCCCCGGCTGGAGGGGAATTAAGAGGCACAGCATAGCTACTGAATTAAGGAGAGATTATCTATTAGAGAGTGTTTCCAACACATCATTCGCAACTTGGCGATGAAGACTGATCGTGATTATTTGTATTACTCCTGTCATCACGGTGCAAATTACAAAATTAATGATTATCAGTAGCTTGATAACTAATTTTTATTCTGATCTACAGATTAGTTCCATGTATAGGACAACAAATTAAACTTAATTGTTAGGCTACTAAGTACAATCCAACAACTTTTACGGCATTGAGGAATAGGGCTAGGTACGGCAAACGTCGGATTGTCGCGCAGAACTTCCTTGATTGTACTTAGAATTGGGAGTGCCCATTTTGGGGTGAGTGGTTGGCAGGAGACGACGGTAGGCATCCACTCAACCGAAGTCCATAAAAATCCTCCACCTCCTTATCAATACGCCTTGCCGGATAGCCGGAATTTCAACAGGCTTTGACGGATAGCTAGTTAAACTAGCCGGGTAGGTGCCGGTCGACCAGCCAGGATCGGGATAAATATAGCAGGCGACGATTTGCGACCAGCGTCGCTACTACAATGACTGGACGGAACAATCGCTCCGCCGGCTGGGAGTCGCGCGTACGTATTAGCAAGGAGGTAACAATGCAGCAACCGACGGTTTTCACCACACCACGCCTCGGTGGGCGCACGATTGTACTCCCGGTCGTGCAAAATAAGGGGGGATCGGGCAAATCGACGACCGCCGTGAATCTCGCAGCGGAGTTAGCCGCGCTGGGGTTCGAGGTTGTGGTGATTGATATGGATCCCCAAGAAGATACGACCTTCCACCTTCTCGGAGAGCCGCCGGAAGATGAAGATATACCAGATCCGTTCAAGACGCCAAACCTATACACGGTTCTTTCCGAACGCGTGCCCCAGACTCTCTTCGATTTGGTGCAGCCCACGCAATGGGCGAGGCTCTATATTATCCCCGGTACATTCTGGGTCACCGAGCTCGAAGCCGCCTGCGAGAAAAACGTCGCCCGGGATCTTACGCTCTATATGGCGTTGGATGCCCTGCGGGGGTACTTTGACTTCGTGATCGTCGATTGTCCCTCCTGGATGGGCTTCCCCACACGGATCTCGGTCATCGCCGGGGATCAAATCCTGATCCCTGTGCAGGCGCAGCCCCGTAGTTTACGGGCCAGCACCCGAACCCTGGATGTGGTGCGAGAGACAGCGGAGAGCATGCGCAAGACGTTGCGCAAGCTCAACCCGGGAGCAATGATCTCGGGCCCCAGTATCCTGGGGCTGGTGTTGACGATGCGGAAGTTCTCCAACGGGCGAATCGCCTCCCAGTTGCTGCACCAAACCCATGATCCGCAAGGGGGCTTAGTCTTTACCACCGAAATCCCTTATCGCGAGGTGGTGACGCAGGATGTCGTGCGCCATGCGCCGCTTCGAGCGTTCGCCCGCGAAGAGGAAGAAGCCCGGCGCAGCTACGCGGCGCTGGCCCAAGAAGTACTCCAACGCCTCCATATTCCTGTGCCAACCCCGGTGGCGACGTTGCAAACAGAGGAGATCGCTCATGCCTGCTAAAGACCCGTGGCAAGCGCTGATGGGGGGCAGCAAGCAGCGCGGAGTCGAAATTATCGCCCCCGTCAATCCTGGCCAGGAAGGAACCCCCATTGATGGGGCGGTACACATTCTCATGGACCGGATTGTGCCTGATGAGCACCAACCCCGTAATTGGGATGCTGAAGAACATCAAGCGGCATTCGCCACTTTAGTAGAAAGCATCCGCCAGCGCGGGCTGATGCACCCGATCAGCCTACGCCTTGATGTTGAACGGAACATCTACGTCATCATCTCCGGGGAAGGCCGCTGGCGCGCCACGAAAGAAATTGGTCTGCTCAAGATCAAGGCGCTCGTAGACTACAGCGATCTAACACGACGTGAAATTCTCCTTCGACAGCTTGAAGAAAACACGGTACGGGCCGATTTGACCATAGGGGAGCGGCTTTCCGCGTTAACAGTCCTCCTAACAGAATGTGACCGTGCCTGGATCGTGGCAAATTCCAGTTACTGGCGGCACGATTCGACTCTCAGCCGCTGGGCGACTGTGGCCGAGAATCGCTACCTAATCGATCCGGCGTGCCCAAAGGAGCGCATTGATATCTGGGAGTTAGCAGAAGAGAAAGGTATCACTGCTGCATACAGCAGAATCGCTGAGCGACGGCAGACCGACCGTCAAGAGGCGGGGCTCCTACCGATCGGGCGGCCGGCCGCCGATCCACCGCCTGCGGCACCGGTTCTCGCCGCGCCCCCGCCCGCTGCGCCGGTCTTTGCCGTGCCCCCGCCCCGACCGCACCAGGCTGAGGCAGCAGAAGAGGAAGCTTACCCCGCATCGGGCAGCCCCCCGGCCGTGGCCGTCCTACAGCAGGACGGGGCACAGGCCGACGCACGCCCGGTTGCGCCGAGCCGTTCCCCGCCCAACCCAACCGCTCGGCCTACCAGAGAACTCGCGCCCCGTCCCGCAGAGGGGGGAGTAGCAAGCCCTGGTCAGGACCAGGGCTTTATATCGATCGAAGGGTCCCGCTACACCCTCGCGACGGCCCGCGCACTGATTACCGGAGTGCAAGACTCGCCGGAACTCGATACCCTGCGCCAAATTCTCGGGCATCGTGAATATGCGCGCTGGATCGGACAGGACGATATCGATGGAGAGGTTGCAGGTTGGGAAGCGGATCTAAACGCTCTGGCGAACTACCTGGAGGAAACCAGCCGACTGATCAGGTCTACTATTGGTGCGGCAGCGGGTCAGCGCAACAGTGGATAAAGAGAGGAGATGATCTCGTCAAGAGTGGGAAGGACGAACCCGCCGAGCTGTCGCTCGGCGGGTTCGCGCTTTCCTGCAGCGCCTGCGCGGCGACAGCCATTACGACAATCATTAACTTTACATAACTGAAACCCCACAAATGCGGGCACCAGCCGGATCACACTTGACGATTAGAGAATCGATCCCTGTCAGACGGAATAGGCGAAGAAGGGTATAGTTCCATCAACTATTCACTTAACATAATTAAACAGGAGCGATAGCTCCGAAGGTTGTGGGGAACATACGTTATGCACGATGAGTAGGGTAGGGATCTGTGCGGTGCTGAGAAGGTGGAGGTGGAGCAACTCGGTCTGGGGATAGCGTCTTCCGTGTATGCTTTCTTTTTTGATGGGGTACCGTGATTCGAATTTCTCTTCTTCAATGGATCTTCTTGATCTGATCTTCTTCGTACGCAAGCCCATGCACCCCTGAGGCTGAACGGGGGTGCACCCCTGGGG
>JBBSAN010000668.1:0-4345 GCA_038252265.1 Chloroflexia bacterium | reverse complement strand
CGGATCGCCGCGTCGGCCTGCTCGATCAGCGCCGTCTGGTCCACGGTGATTGGCGTGATCTTCTGCACCTCCAGGGTGCCGATCTCGATGCTCGGCGCGGTGGTCACGGTAAACACGCCGCTCAACGTCAGCAGCGGGCCAGGGTTGACGCTCGCCAGGTTGACCAGCAACCCCTGCGGGTCGTTCAGCGCGACCCGCCCCTCCTGGGGGCGGTAGGGGGTGGCCTGGGCGTAGAAGGTGCGGAGGACCAGCACGCGGGGAGCCGTGCTGAGCAGTTGCCCGCTGATCTGGAGCGCCCCGCTCGATTGTGCCAGACGGGGGGGCCGGGGCGCAAACACCCCTTCCGGGACGAATACGATCTGGGGGGGGCCACTCGTCGCGGTGGGCGTGATGGCGTTGCTCCCCCCCCTGGTTGTGCAGCCCCACAGGGTTCCGGCCAGCACCAGGAACAGCCCGATCCGCCGCCATCCGCCGTGTCGTCTCTGCATTCGTGTGCCCTCCTGCCCCTATTATAGCAGGGGTCGGGGGTCGGGGGCCAGGGGTCGGTTCGCCTGATGCCGGGCGGGTTTGGCCCTGTTCCCTGGCCTTTTCTAAATGTGTCGTAGTTAGTGCGCGATCTATTCGGTCGGCGCGGCGGGCGCAACTTCGACCGGGGTGGTGGGATCGTGCGCTTGGGCGGCCTGGGGACTTTGGGCCACGAAGCGCTTGCCTTGCATTTCCACCGTGTAGAGGATGCGCTGGTCGCTGTGGCTTTCCACCGGGGAGGTGCTGACGACCACTTCAACGTAGGGGGCCAGTTCGCCCGCGTTGACCTTGGGCACCAGATATTCCTCCACCGGGAAGATGCCCGCCGAGTTGCTCAGTTCTACGCGGATGCGGATGGGCTTGCTCTGGCCCTGGGCGATGGTCACCCGTTCAATCGAGAGGCCGCCCACGCTGTGGATATTGATCGTGCCCAGGTCGAAGGCATAGCGCGACCGGCCTTTGGTCATGTCGCAGGCGTCGGCCACGGCCACAATCGCCGCTTCCAGCGTCAGCGGCGGCACATCAATGTCGTGCGTGTGGATGGCGTGGAGAATGAACCCGCGCAACTCGTAGCGCTGTTCGGCTTCGGGGTAGACCCCGACCAGCAGCCGGTCGAGTAGCGGGAGGGCCAGGATCAGCCCCAGCGTGTGGTGCCCCACGCGGTGGATCTGGTTGCCGATGTCATGCAGCAGCGCGGCGGTGATCGTCACCAGGAAGGCATCGTCGCGGTCGCCCGCGCCTGATAGCACCACATCTGGCTCGATTTCGCGTTCCACCAGCAATTGCAATAGGCTGGCTGCCGCCGTGGCGACCACCTTGTGGTGGACCTCGCCGTGATCGTTGAAGCCCATCTTCGTCACCACGAGATAATCGGCCATATCCCAGTTGGCGCGCACCTCCGGGTCTTGCACCAGCACATCGAGGAAGCGGCGAGCCTTCGGGTAGGGGGCGAGCAAGCCCGTTAGCCGCTGCATCGACTCTTGCTCCAGGGCGCTGTAGTCGCGGGATAGGCGAATTTCGACCCCCTGGTTCACCAGGATCAGGTCAGGTTTAGATGTATTCAAGCGTGCCACGTCAGGTCTCCATTTCTAGCCGCTGGAAAGAGTTTGCCGAGCTATAGACGGCTTCCCCTTACCATACCGCATACCCGCCCCTCTGTGCAAGCCCGGCTCGTCCCAACCCCCAACCCCAACCCTCAACCCTCAACCCCCGGCCCCTGACCTCCGGTCCCCTTTTATGGTACAATACTCCTCGTGGTACTCTCCGATCTCCAGCGGCGCGAGGCCGCCATCCTGGCTTCCTATGCCGTGACCAGCGTTCTGTCACGCGGGCGCGATTTCCCCGAAGACGAGCATCCGTTGCGTTCGGCATTCCAGCGCGACCGCGACCGCATCGCCCACACCACGGCCTGGCGGCGACTGGAATACAAGACCCAGGTGTTTGTCAACCACGAAGGGGACTATTATCGCACGCGCCTGACCCACACCATCGAGGTGGCCCTGATCGCGCGGACCATCGCGCGGGCGCTGCAACTGAACGAAGATCTGGTCGAGGCGATCTGTTTCGCCCACGACCTGGGCCATCCTCCGTTCGGGCACGCCGGGGAGGCCGCGCTTAATGTGGCGATGCAGCCCTACGGCGGGTTCGAGCACAACACGCAAAGCCTGCGGATTGTCGAGTGGTTGGAGGAGCGCTATCCCGGCTTTCGGGGGCTGAACCTGACCTGGGAAGTGCGCGAGGGGATGCTCAAGCACCCGACTCACGGCGGGGTGCTAACCCCCGACGCGCTGCGCCTGCGCCCCAGCGGCTGGCCCACCCTGGAGGGGCAGTTGAGCGACCTGGCCGACGCGGTGGCCTACAACGCCCACGACCTGGACGACGGCCTGCGCGCCGGGCTGCTGACCTGGGAGGAGTTACGCGGCGAGCCGTTCCTGGCCGAGTTGATTGCCGAGGTGGAGGGCCTGCACGAGGGGCTGCCCGCTAGCGTCCTCCGCCACCAGTTGGTGCGGCGGGTGATCGACACGCAGGTCAACGATCTGGTCGCGCACACGGCGGCCAATATCGAGCGGCTAGGCCTCGAAACCCTGGCCGACGTGCAGACGGCCCCGGAGCGGATCGTCACCTTCACCCCGCCGATGGCCCATCGCCACACGGAGCTGAAGCGGTTCCTGCGCCGTTACCTCTATGAGCATCCCCGCGTGGAGCGGATGGGGCAGGATGCAGCGGTTGTGATCGCGTGGCTGTTCGACAGCTTCATGCGCGATCCGGCCCATTTGCCCCCGCCGGTGCAGGTGCGCCTGGCCGAGGGGGACGATCCGGTCCCGCGCATCATCTGCGACTATATTGCCGGGATGACCGACCGCTTCGCCCTCCACGAGTTCGCGGCGCTGGGCGGCGACATGGGGCAACTGGCCCCGGCCTGGCTGACCCACGGCAAGGAGTTGGGGAACGACCCTTTGCAGGCGGAGTCGCTGTGACAGCGGCGTTCGTCGTGGTGGCCCACACCCAGGACGTGCCGCCCGGCACGATGCAGGCGGTGCAGGTGGGCCGCAAAACGGTGCTGCTTGCCAATGTGGACGGGACGTTCTATGCCATCGGCGGCCTGTGTACCCACCAGCAAGGGCCGCTGGCGGAAGGCAGTTTGTGGGGCGCGGTGGTGACCTGCCCCTATCATGGCGGCCAGTTTGATGTCCGCACCGGCGCGGTGATCGCAGCGCCGCCACCCTGCCCGGCGGTGACTTATGCGGTGCGGGTCGAAGGGGACCTGGTGCAGATTGCAATACGATAGTTACAACGAGCGCAGGGACGCGGAATCCGTGCCGTCCCCTGCCGCACTAGAGGAGCGTTTGGATGAATCACGTATCCGCCCACGAGCCGACTGCTAGCGAGGGTGTTGCCCTGCTGGATCGCGGCACCCGCCAACTTCGGGTGGTGGCCGCGCTGGCCCTGCCCCTGCTGCTGGCCTTCTTGATCAGCGCCTGCGACAGTGGCGGCAGCGGCAGCAGTGCCACCCCGACCAGCGCCGTGGCCGCCCGCGTCCACGTCACCACCACCCCCGCGCCCAACAAGATCGTGCCCGACCCGGTGGAGAAGTCGGAGACGACCGCTGCCAAGACGCTGCCGAGCTTTGTGACCGGGGCCAGCGCGGCGATGCAAGCCCTCTACCAGGGCGCGATGGATCACCCCGACGCCTACAGCGTGATCCCCTGCTACTGCGGCTGCGCCATGTACACGCACGCGCACATGAGCCTGATGAACTGCTTCATCTCGAACACCGCCGCCGATGGATCGATCACCTGGACCGACCACAGCATGAACTGTGACATTTGCACCGGCATCGCCCAGATGACCGTGGAGGGCGTTGCCAAGAACACCCCCCTGGCCCAACTCCGCGCCGCCGTCCACGCCAGCTACAAGTTCACCGGCGTCTGGACCGACACGCCTCCCATCCAGTAACGAGCAATGAGCAATGAGTGATGAGCAATGAGTGATTAACGAACCTCAGCACTCAGCACTCAGCACTCAGCACTCAGCACTCAGCACTCAGCACTCAGCACTCATTGCTCATCACTCGCTATGCGTTTACTGCACATCAACCATCGCTACTGGCCCTATCAGGGCGGGTCCGAGCTATATTTCCAGGAGCTATCGGAGCGGCTGGTGGCGGCGGGCCACAGCGTGACGATGTGGACCACCGATGCCTGGGACCTGGAACACTTCTGGGCGGGCGGGCAGCGCCGGGTCGAGGTGGTGGAGGAGACCCACACCGGGGTGGCGATCCGCCGCTTCCCGGTGCGCCGCCCGCCGCTCCCGCCGATCT
>JBBSAN010000667.1:0-4359 GCA_038252265.1 Chloroflexia bacterium | reverse complement strand
TGCCCCGCTCGGCAAAAATGTACAAAGCCCGTCATGACCCTGCGGGGTCACCACCTGCGATCAAATACCCGCCGTTGGTGTTGTGGCCGGGCCTACACACTGGTATTTGAGAGCAGTCAAGCTGAGCGCAGCGAAGGATCTGCGTGGCGGTCAGGGGTGCTGGGGGCAAGATTCCGATCTTCGATGACAACCTTGTGGCCCGGACAAGATCCTTCGCTGCGCTCAGGATGACAGGATCTGGATGGATAACAGCTTCTCTGCCGACGGGATTATCTGCGCCTATGCCCGCCCACTCTCTATAGTCTACCACAGATCACGCCAGCCGCCCTACGTAATATGCCGTATTTGTGGCACAGCAAAGGGCGGGCCTACGGCTGCCCGCCCCCAGCACGTTTCGCTCTATTATACCCGATTTTAGATCAGGCGGCTGAGTTCGGCGGCGGTGCGGCGCATGTCGAGGAAGATCACGCCCAGGCGCGCCTCGCGGCGGGTCAGCGCGGTCAGCACGGCTTCCGCCCCGATGGACATCAGCACCACATAGCCGCGCTCGCCCCGGATGAACACCTGATCCAGTTGGCCGCGGCCCAGCTCGATGGCGATCCGCTCACCCAGCGAGAGCATAGCGGCGCTCATGGCCGAGACCCGGTCCTCTTCTACGTCGCGCGGTAGGGCCGAAGCCATAATCAGCCCGTCAACGCTGACCACCGCCGCCGCTTCAATATCCGGCGTGGTGGCTTGCAGGTTGCGAAGTCTCGCGACCATTTCATCTGTACGGCTCGGCATAAAAGGTCCTCCTGAAAAGTAGGGTGCGAGGCCGCCGGGCGGCCATTATTCTTCGGCGACGGCTAGAATTGTGTACAACAATTCCAGTAAGACGTTTTTCACCTGTTCTTTTTCGCGGGCGATGCAAGGGATCACCTTGACATCTTTGGGCAAGCGCAAGGCCAGGCGCACTTCATCGGGACTCCAGGCGTTTTCCTGGTCCTGTTTGTTGGCGGCGACCACGTAGGGCATGGGCCGGTAGGAGTTGAAGAAGTCAATAATACGCAACGTTTCGCGGAAGGTGTCGGGGCGGGTGCTGTCCACCAGCACGACCAGGCCCAACATGCCCTCGGACAAAATCTCCCACATGAAGTCGAAGCGCTTCTGACCGGGGGTGCCGAACAGGTGCAAGACCACGTCCTCGGCCACGGCGATGCGCCCGAAGTCCATCGCCACCGTCGTCTCTTTCTTCAAGCGGCGGGTTTCTTCATCGGTGGCGCGGCGCTCGGTCGAGACCACTTCAATCTCGCTGATCGTGCGGATGAACTGGCTCTTGCCCGAGTTAACGGCCCCCGTGATGACCATCTTGACGGTATGTACCCGTTCCCTGGCTACCATAAGTGCTTATCCTCTACCCATGCTTCCTAACCATTAATCGCCCTACCCCAGCGCCATTGGGGGTTAGATCCGCCGGATCCGTTCGATCAGCCGGTAAATCAGGCCGCGCTTCGGGGGAACAAACGCTGCCGCCGGAGCTGCTGTTCGCACCGGGGCATCCGGCCCCGTGGCCCGCCCGTTGGTGGTCCCTACAGTGGCGGGACTACCGGCGGCGGCCTGCATGGCGGCGACCCCCTCCTGCGGGCGGGTGCTCACCCCGAACGCAATCTGTGGTTTCGCGACTTCAACCAGCCCGGCCTGGATAAAGCCGTAGACGATCCGGCAGACATCGAATTCGCTGAGGCCGGTCAGCCGCACGACGGCGGCAATATTATCGGTCCCGTTGATCCGGGCGAACACGCGCCACTCGTCGGGGGTGAGGTTGACCCCTTTGGCCCGTTCGGTCGGCTGGTCAGCAAAGCGCACGATCACATCGAGGGTGGGGATGCGGTCGTGGATGCGCGACCATTCATCAATGCGGCGCACGCCCTCCATGATCACGTTTTCGATGCTGAGCGGGATGGTCACGCTTTCGCGGGGCGGCATCACGTCTGGCTCGAAACGGAAGTCCCCTTCGGTCCAGGCGAACAGGCGATAGACCGTTTCCTCAATCTGGCTGCGCACGGTGCGGATGATGCCCTCGCGGTTGATGTAGCCCAGTTCGACCAGGATCAGCCCCAGCGGCTTGTTCTGCGCCGTGGTCTGCTGGAGATGGAGGGCATAGTTGCGCTGCTCCGGGGTGATCTTTCCGGCGCGCATGAGGAGGTCGCCCAGGCGCACGTCCGTCTGGTTGTGCGTGGCGTAGACGAGTTTGCCGTTCTGGAAATAGAGGAACGCCTCATCTCCGGGGCGTTTGAGGACCAACCGACCGGTCTTATACCCCCGGTCCACGAGGTATAAGAAGTCGGACAACCCAAAGTCGCGCAGATTACCAACCAGCGCCATATGGCAGTCCTTTGGTGAGGGGGCCAACAGCGGCACCGCCCGGTGCCTAATTGCCCCTATTATACTGGTAAGTATCACCCCGGTCAACAGGCCGGTGGTCGGTGCTTCGGGACCGGTAGTCCGGGACCCGTACTCCATGATCAGTGATCGGTAATGGGCAACGCCGGGTTACTGGTTGCGGCGACCTGTTCCATCGCTACCGGCGCACTGACCACGGTCCGCTGCTCAATGACCACTCCGTCGGCAGCCAGGACGCGTTGCAGCGCGGCGATGCCGACTTCCAGCATCGAGTCGTCGGGCGGGCGGGTGGTGAGCCGTTGCAGGGCTAAGCCCGGGGCCATGACCGCCCGCACCAGCGGGTTGCCAAAATGCCCGGCGACCCAGCGGATACCCTCATAGGCGACCGCCGCCACCACCGGCACCAGCACGATGCGCGAGAGGATGCGCCAGATCATCGGCGGGCGGCCCAGCAGGACGAAGGCCAGGATCGACAGGACCACGACGATCAGCAGGAAGGTGGTGCCGCAGCGGGGATGAATCAGGGTGAAGCGCCGCACCTCGCCGGGGGTCAGGGGCACCCCGGCTTCATAGGCGTTGATCGTCTTGTGCTCGGCTCCGTGATAGCCGAAGACGCGGGCGATGGCGGGCACGCGCCCGATGCCCCAGATATAGCCCAGCAGGAGGGCGAGCCGGATGCTGCCTTCCAGCAGGTTGCTCTCCCAGGCCGAGGGGATCCACTGGTCGGCCCAGCCGACCAGCAAAAGCGGCAGGACAAAGAAGATCGCCACCGAGAAGGCCAGCGAGACGATCATCGAGCCGACGACTCCGGCGTTGGCCTGGGTCATGTAGGTCTTGCGCACCTCGTCAATTTTGGATTTTGGATTTTGGATTGCGGAGTCGGTGCTTTCGGCGGCAGGCGATGCGTTTGCGGTAGGTGTTGCGGCGGGGGCACCTTCCTCAGAGACCGCCGAGGAGAAGCGCAGCGCCCGCACGCCCAGGGTGAGGCTGTCCCACAGGAGGGCCACGCCGCGCACGAACGGCCATTTTGCCACCGCACTATTGGTGAAGGCGCTGGTGACCGGCTCGTCGTGGATGACGATGGACCCGTCGGGGGCGCGCACGGCGACCGCCCAATGGTTGCGCCCACGCATCATTACGCCTTCAATAACGGCCTGTCCGCCATAGTAAAATTTCGCCACGACCCCCCCATTACCCTAAATAGCTTACCATAAATCACTATCTACTATATTGTAACAGAAAGTGGTGGAAAAGGGAAGTGGCGACCGAGAAATTAGAAATCAGAAATTAGAAATCAGAAGTCGTACGGCATGGGTCGGGGGCGCGACGTGATCGCCTGCCTCTGGTTTCTCTATAGCTGATAACCTTCTGACTTCTGACTTCTGACTTCTGACTTCTGACTTCTGACTTCTGACTTCTGACTTCTGACTTCTGACTTCTGACTTCTAATTTCTCACCAATTGTTCGACTTTTGTGGTACAATGGGATGCTAAAGGGCTGAGGGTGGCGAAGCGCGGCCCAATTGTTGCAGAAGGGTACCGTATGGACAGCGATAGACCACGACGAGGGGCGAAGAACCGGACCGGGGGCAAGCCGCCCCGCCCAACCGGCGGTCCCGGCGGAGACCGACGCCCGCCCGGGCCTGGCAATGCACCTGGATCAGGCCGCTCCACGAACCGGCCTTCCAACCGGGCCGCACCTACTGACGGCCCCACTCGTCCGCTCCGGCGCACCGGCCCTCCCGGTAGACCGGAGCGCCCGCCGTATCGTGCAGGGCCGACCGATGGGCCGCCCCGCCCGCCCCGGCGGGATGCGCCAGCAGGGAGACCGGAGCGCCCGCCGTATCGTGTCGGCCCGACCGATGGGCCGCCGCGCCCGCCTCGGCGGGATGCACCAGCAGGGAGACCGGAGCGCCCGCCGTATCGTGCTGGGCCGACTGATGGTCCGCCGCGCGCGTCTCGGCGCAGAGGGCCAGCG
>JBBSAN010000666.1:0-4364 GCA_038252265.1 Chloroflexia bacterium | reverse complement strand
GTCGACCCAGGAGGCACTGGAGGTCTATTCGGCGCACAACCTGGCCGTTGGGAACAACCGGAGTCTCCGCGCGAGTTGACCGCCAATTGGCCTTGTGTGCCTATCCGGTTGCCTCCGGTCAGCGCAACATGTAGAGCCACGCGCCGGCGTCGACGGTCAGCTCCCCTGCGTGATCGCGGACAGCAGTTGGCCGCTCGCCTCGTCGATGTAGAGCTGCTCCGACCCGTTGGGTCCCGACAGATCGACGCGCCACACGATCCTCGAAGCCTTCGCCGCCCGATCGGCGGTTCCCTTGCCGGTCAGGTCGTTGGTTGATCCAGCAAAGAGGCTCTCGTAGGTGCCGTGGGCCAGTTCGGTCTCGCCGGAGGTGACGGTGAAAGCAAACTGGAGGCGGGCGCGGTCACGGCCCACCAGGCGGGCCTGGGCGATGGCGGTCGCGCCGACCCCGGCGGGCGCGGTGTGGTAGCAATCCACATGGATGCCCGCCACCCCCTCGCCCGGTTCCAGGTAGGCGGCGACCGCCGTATACGCGGCGGCCTCGACCATCCAGACGACGTAGGGGGTGCCCAGCACGGCCATATCCTTGTTGCCGAGGGCATGGGCGGTGTGCTGGTCTTCGATCAGGAGGGTAAACTCGCCAATCAGGGATTCGGGTAACGTTTGCATTGGTCGATCCTGTGCTATAATATTATGTGTAGTCTGCTGCATTATAAAGATTAGCGCGAAGTGCGACAAGGGTGGAGGAGAGCTGGAGGGCTTATGATCCAGGACGTGGAGGAAAAAGCACGGATCCGGGTGCTGATCGCGGACGATCACTCGGTACTGCGCGAGGGGCTGAAGATGATGCTCGACACCCAGCCCGATATTGAGGTGGTGGGCGAGGCGCAGAACGGGCGCGAGGCGATTACCCAGGCTGCGGCTTTGCAGCCGCAGGTGATGCTGCTCGATCTGATCATGCCCGAAATGGGCGGGTTGGAAGCGCTGGGCGAGATCCACCGGGTATCGCCCGCGACGCGGGTGGTGGTGCTGACCAGTGCCGAAGATGAAGAGAAAATGATCGCGGCGATGCGTGCCGGGGCACAGGGCTACATCCTCAAGACCGAACCGGCAGGCACGGTGGTCAACGCGATCCGCACCGCCTCACGGGGCGAGGCCGCCCTGGCTCCCTCGGTCGCGTTACGCTTGATGCGGGCGATGTCGCACCCCACCGTCCACCCGGAAGACAACCTCAGCCCTCGCGAGCGTGAGGTCCTGGCCCTGCTCGGCCAGGGCTTGAGCAACAAGCAGATCGCGGCCCGGCTGACCATGGCCGAGAAGACCGCCCGTGCCCATGTCAGCAGCATCTTGCAGAAGTTGAATCTCGAAGGGCGCACCCAGGCTGCCCTGTATGCCCGTGAAAAAGGTCTGGTCTAGCGAGGCTGCCCCTCCACCACCCTGGTGTACAGCCCCTTTTCAGGCCGAAGCGCCACTCAAAACAGGGACCATTGGACCTTCAGTACGAATGGCCGATGCGCTATACTTAAGTAGCAGTAATGCCCCTCGCCGTCTCTATTTCCATCTACATCTTAAGACCTAGTTCTCCTCCGCCGAAGGGCGGATCTGTAGATGGACATTGATCGCCCAGCAATGCGTTTTGTGTCCGATGCGCGGCCCCCGGCGCAGCAGTACAATAAGGCCATGGGGGGCCTGTATGACTGCCGTGTTACCTGAGGCTGGACCGATCCGTATATTTATTGCGGACGAAGTGGATCGGGTGCGTCTGGCGGTGCGTGATTTGTTAGAGTTGCAGCCGGATATCGTTGTTGTCGGTGATGCTGCCGACCCGTTGACGGCCCGCACGCTAATCTCGCAGGCGCAACCAGATGTGGTATTGCTGGATGCCCATATGCAAGGCGGGGCCAGCCTGGCGCTGATCCGATCGGTCCGCGCCACCAACCCGGGGTTACCGGTTGTGATTTACGCGGCCAACCCTCGCCCCGGCGAGCGCGAGGCGGCCCTGGCTGCGGGGGCCGTGGTGTTCCTGGCAAAAGACGTGCTCCCGCACGATCTGCTAGATGTGTTGCGCCAGGTAGCGAATCGGGGCGAGGCCCCACAATAGACCTGACCATGCCTGGGCGTGGTAGCGTGGAGGATACGACTTGTGATCGGAGTACACGGATTGGACCACGCGGATTGGGACGTACCGGCAGATGCAGTGGATCTGGAGGGCGTGGCCCTCGTGCCGTCCGGCGGCGACGAGGCGTTGGTGGCGGCGGCCCAGGCAGATCCTTCGGCGTTTGCGGATCTCTATAATCGCTACTATCCGCAGATTTACCGTTTTGCTCACCGTCGCACCGGCGACCCCAGCATCGCCGAGGATGTGACGGCGGAAACGTTCCTGGCCGCGTTTAAGTCGCTGCCCCGCTATGAGTGGCGGGGCATCGCTTTCAGCGCCTGGCTCTATCGTATCGCGGCGACAGTCATCGCCGGGCAACACCGGCGCAACGGCGGCATCGCCCAGGTGCCGTTGGAGAACACGCTTTACCCGCTCGTGGAGCCGATCAGCGACGAGCCGGGGCCGGACCAGCGGCTGGAGATGCTGGAAGAGCAGCAGTTGGAACGGCTCCGCCTCCAGGCCGCACTGCGCAAGCTGACCCCCGACCAGCGCCGGGCCCTCGAACTGCGCTACAGCCGCCCGTCGCTGGTGCCGCTGGCCGAGGTAGCCGACCGTATGGGTCGCAGCGAGGGGGCGGTTAAGCTCCTGCTGCACCGGGCCATTGGCGCGCTGCGCCGCACGATGGCTGCCGCGCCGGGCTTCGGCAACGATGCCCTGGGCATGGGCGGGGCGATGGCGTAAGCTTCGGTATCCACCGGTTATATGCGCGCAACAGGGGCCGTCGCACTGCGATGGCCTCTGCCCGTTTCTCCGCCGTTTCTCGCCCGCCGTCCCACTTCTTAACGACCCGTTAAAACTCTCTTAACTTCCCCCTGCTAGACTGGGGATGTATAGCAATTTGCAGGTTTGTAAAGCGGGGACTTCTGGTGGTCCGACTCGGCAACGCGGCGGACCGCTGACCGGGGAGGGTGCGACGATGAGTATCTGTGTGTTGTTGGTGGAACACGACGAGCGCGTGCTGCACCAGTTGGGGCGCGGCCTGCGCGATGCCGGATTCCTGGTCATGCCGATGGGCGACGCCGAACAGGCCATTGACCTCCTCTGCCTGGTGTCGTTCGATCTGGTGCTGGCCGATACGGGCACCCTGCGCTATGCCGGGGCAGCGGGTGCCAACCCCCTGACCGCCCTGGTGCAAACCCTGCGCAACGCGCCACTGCTCCTGTTCACCACCGCGACCACGCAAGCACCGGGGGCACCCGGCGCGACTCTGTTGCTGGAACAGCCCCTCCGCGATCTTCCCCGCCTGGTGGCGGCAATCGACCTGTTGCTCCGCGATAAGGCCCCGGCCAGTGATCGCCGCGACGCGCTGGGCCTGACCACGCTGCCCCCGCAGTTCGACGCGGGCGATGTGGACGATCTGGCCTTTCCCCCCCTCCTGAGCATTGACGACGATGGCGGCTTCACCGTGCGGCAGAAACGCTAGCCCATCTCCCCTCATTTTAGGCCAAGACTTTTGCGCGGAGCGTTCCAGGCGAGAGACGTATCGTCTCTCGTCTGCACGCAATTGACGGCACCAGGGGCGCAGAGTATAATGCGCATAACTGAGGCTGATTGCTGATCGGCCCCGACCCCCGGTGAAAGGAACCGTGATGCGTAACTGGTTGATTCTCCTGCTGCTCCTGCTAGGGGCCGGGCTGCTGACGGCGTGCGGCGACAGCCCGCCCACCCCCACGCCCCTGCCCAGCCCAACTCCTGTGCCCCCCACCGAGACCCCGGTCCCCACGGCCACCCCCATCCCGCCGCTGACCTTCGCCTGCGGTGCCGACCAGGTGACAGCGACGCTGGCGGACACCGGCTCGGGCACAGAAGGTGCCCATGCCGTGGATCTGGTGCGGCGCACCGGGCTAGACCCGCGCTTTACCGCGCCCGACGGGCCGTGGCGGGTCGTCCGCCTGTCGGCTTCCGGGGTCAACTGGGCCAACACCTTTCTGGTTACGGCGGGGGACCATCTCTTCTGGTATATCCGAAATACCGATGTCAACCCGATGACCAGCGAGGCCCAAAATATCAGCGCCGACGGGCAACGGAACTTCCCGGCCTGCACGCCGCCGCTGGATGCGGTGGCCGACTATATGTTCAATGCGGTGTCGCTTCCTTAACAATGTGGCCCCGCTGACCGTTCTGCTGGCGTTCTTCGCGTGATCTCACCACCCCCATACGCATCTCAAGGAGGAGATTGATGAAACTGCCGCTGACGCCAACGCGCTTT
>JBBSAN010000665.1:0-4367 GCA_038252265.1 Chloroflexia bacterium | reverse complement strand
GGCACCATCACCGGCGGGCAGATCTTGCGGGTGCTGACCGGGACCACCCGGCACATTGATCGGTTGGTCGGCGGCTGGATCCTGCCGAGTGGCAGCATCGCCGCCCTGGCCGAAATCACCGGCGAGGCGTTGGGCCACCACGGCTCCACCGATGCGGTCGTCTACAGCCCCGAAACAGCCGGGGCGCTGGCCGAGGCGGTGCGCGGCGGGGCACCCGACTGCGTGGCCCTGATCACTCTGGGCGACTTGCCCGCCGCCCGCGACGATATGCGGGTGAGCGGCGACTGCCATGCCGCCGTCGCGCTGCCGGGCCGCGCCCCTCGCGCCCTCACCATCCCCCAGCGGGCAGCGCGGGGTGAACTCAAACGCCTGGCGGGGTTGGCGGCCTTGAACCTGCTCCGGCGCGAACTGCTAAAGGCGCAGGCGCAACTTTAGGCAGGCCCCTGCGTATACGCTGGTGAGGGCCGGGTTGTATTCATCAATCCCCATCACGCATTGCCCATCATTGCCCATCAAGGAAAGGAGTCGCACGTTATGCCTATTGATTATGGCCGCTTGATCTCGCGCACCTGGGAGGTATTCTCGCGCAACCGCGTGCTGTGGCTGCTCGGCCTCATCATCGCGCTGACCAGCGGGAGCTTTAATACGTCGTTCACCAACAATATGAACGGATCGAACTTTCAGGATTTCTTCGACCGTTATGGCGGGTTACTGACCACGCTGGGCTGCGTGGCGATCATTCTGGCGATTGTCTTCAGCTTTGTCCGCGCCGCCGGGGAAGCCGCGCTGATCGCCACCACCGACCACATCGAGCGCACCCATGAGCAACCCAGCTTTTCCGCCGCCTGGGGCCTGGGTTGGCCGAAAATGTTTTCCGTCTGGCTGTTCAGCTTGCTCTACACCATCCTGGGTGCCATTATCGTCCTGATCTTGCTGGTGCCGGTCTTCCTCGTCTTCGGCGCATCCATCGCCGCCGCGGTCAACTCCTCCAATAGTAACAGCGACACCAGCGCGGCAGGCGGCATCATCGGCCTGGGCTGCTTGTGCCTGTGCGTGGCAATCATCGTCCTGATCCCGCTGGCCCTCATCCTGGGCTTTATCCGTGAGTACGGCATCCGGGCCGTCGTGCTGGAGAATGAAGGGGCGTTCCAGGCGTTCGGCACCGGCTGGCGGTTGTTCCGGGCCAACCTGGGGGCGTCGATCGTCGTCTTCCTGATGACCATCGTCGTCGGCATCATCGTCTCGGTGGTGCTCGCGCCAGTGCTGCTGGTGGTCGGGATCCCGATGGTCGCCGCCTCCGGTCTGGGGGGCGGCAATCTCTCGGTGCCCACCCTGCTGTTCCTGGGCGTGATCCTCTGGCTACTGGCCGCCGCCATTGGTGCCTTCTCCACCAGCTTCCAATCGGTGCTATGGACGCTGCTCTATCGCAACCTGCGCCAGATGCCGGGCAGCGAACTGGCCCCGGCAGGGATGATGCCGCCCGGTGGGGGATCACCGTACAACACGCCCTATGGCGCGCCGCCGTATAACCCGGCAGGCGCACCGCCCGCGTATACCCCACCTGCGGGCAGCCCCCCGCCCTATAACCCGGCAGGTAGCCCGCCGCCGTACACCCCGCCCGCCGGTGGCCCGCCGCCGTACTCCCCACCCACGAGCAGCCCTCCGGCGTACAGCCCGCCGCCGTACACCCCGCCCGCCGGCACGGAAACGGAGCGATACGGGGCACCGCCACCCTACACCCCGCCGTACACGCCGGGTGAAACCCGACCGATGGGGACGCCACCCCCGGCACCGGGCGGCGAGACCGGCCCAACCGGCTCGATGCCCGATACCCGCGCGCGTGGGCCGGAAGGCGGCAACGAGACGTAAGCAGCACGGGGAGCGCCTGCCGTTGGTAGGCGGGTGCTTCCCGGCCCGGCGGGTTACTCAGCGGAGCAGGAAAGGACAGCAGACATGGCGATTGACTACAGCCGCTTTCTAGGACATGGCTGGCAGGTCTTTTCGCGCAACCGCGTACTATGGCTGCTGGGCTTTATCATGGCCCTGGGGGCCTCCGCTATCACGCCCCTGGCGCTGCTTGCCAATCTGGCCCCGCTCCCGCTCATGCGCGATCTCAGCACGGCTGGCGAATTCCCCTCGTTCCCGGCGCTCTGGGCGCAGTGGGGCGGGGCCGTGATCGGCGGAGCGCTCCTGATGGGCGTGGTGGGGCTGGTCGCCGGGTTCATCAGCGCCGGGGGCGAGGCCGCCCTGATCCACACGGTCGATCAAATCGAGCGCACCCAACAAGCCCCGCGCTTCGGTGTGGCCTGGCGGCGCGGCACCCAGCGGATGGGATCGCTCTGGCTGCTCAGCCTGCTGCTGGGCGTGATCACCATCGGGTTGACCGGGGTCGCCCTGGTCCCGATGCTGCTGGGGGTATCCAACCTGCTCCAGCAGATCATCGCCAACCCGGATAATCCCCGGATCGGCGGCGGATTCGCCCTGAGCATGGCCTGTAGTGGGCTGCTTTTCTTGCCGGTGATCCTCATCACCGTCGTGCTCGGCTTTGTCCGCCAGTTCGCCGCGCAGGCGGTGGTGCTGGACGGCGCAGGGGTGCTGGTCGCGCTCGGCACCGGCTGGCGAATGCTGCGGCAAAACATCGCCCCCGCGCTGGTCATCCTGGTCGCCACCTACGTGGCCGGGTATGCCGCCGGGTTCGTCATCGCCCCGGTGAGCGTCGCATTCATCCTCCCGGTGATGGCGTTGGGCATGTTCCAACCGGCGGGGGCGAGCGGGTCGGGCCTGTTCCTCCTGCTGAGCCTCGTGGCCGGGGTGCTCTACTGGATATGCCTGTCCGTCGTGACCGGGCTGCTGTCGGCCTTCACCACCGTCCTCTGGACGTTGCTGTACCGCCATCGCCGCGCCCTGCCGAACAGCGACCTGGCCCCGGTCGCCATGTCCCCGTATGGCGGTGTGCCCTACAGCCTCGTCCCTACCAGCGCCACCGCGCCCCCGCCCTATCCGCTGACCCCGCCCGGCCCACCGCCGGAGCGAGGTCGCTAATCCTCCATAATAAGGCCGATATGCGCTTGACGCCCCTGCCGCCGCCCCGTATAATGGGCGCTGACACCCCAGCAGAGGAGCACCAAGAGCATACCGCATGACACATCCTTCTTCCCCCCCTTCTACCGACCCCCTGCGCCCCGTCACCTGCGGGGCATTGACCGCTGCCGACGCCGGGCAGAGCATCCTGCTGCGCGGCTGGGTGCATCGCCGCCGCGATCACGGCGGCCTGATCTTCCTGGACATCCGCGACCGCTGGGGGATCACCCAGGTGGTGTGCAACCCCGCCGAGAATGCGGCGGTGGCCGCAACCGCCGCCGATTTGCGGAATGAATTCGTGGTGGCAGTAGAGGGCGTAGTGCAGCCTCGGCCCGAAGGCATGGCGAACCCCAACATGGCGACGGGCGCGATTGAAGTCCACGCCGCCCGGCTGACCGTGCTGAACCCGGCCAAAACGCTGCCCTTCGAAATCGCAGCGGCGGCAGAGCCAGACGAGACCACCCGCCTGAAATATCGCTACCTGGACCTGCGCCGCCCGCGAATGCAGCACAACCTGGAAGTGCGCCACCGGGTGGTCAAGTTCATCCGCGACTACCTGGACGCGCGGGGCTTCCTCGAAATCGAGACGCCGATCCTGTTCAAGAGCACGCCGGAAGGGGCGCGGGATTATCTGGTGCCCAGCCGGGTCCATCCCGGCAGCTTCTACGCCCTGCCGCAATCGCCGCAACAGCTCAAGCAACTGCTCATGGTGGCGGGCATCGGGCGCTATTTCCAGATCGCGCGCTGCTTCCGCGACGAAGACCTGCGCGCCGACCGCCAGCCGGAATTCACCCAGCTTGATCTCGAAATGAGCTTTGTCGAGCGCGAAGATGTGCTGCAACTGACCGAAGGGCTGATGACCGAATTAGTCCCGGCGGTGGTGCCCGACAAGCAGATCATGCACACCCCCTTCCCGCGCCTCACTTTTGCCGATGTGCTGGAACGCTACGGCACCGACAAACCCGACCTGCGCTTCGGCATGGAGTTGCGCGACCTGTCGCCGGTGGTGGCGGGGAGCGAGTTCGGCGTCTTCCGTGACGCGGTGGCGAACGGCGGCGCGGTGCGGGCCATCGCCGTGCCTGGTGCGGCCCATTACACCCGGCGCGAACTGGACGAATTGACCGAACTGGCGAAGCGGGCGGGCGCGCGGGGGCTGGTCTGGGTGGCGCTGGAAAGCCGCGACGCGGCGGGAGCATGGCAGATCCGTTCGTCGGCGGCTAAGTTCCTCAAGCCTGATGAAATCGCGGCGATGGCTGCCACGCTGGAGGCCAACCCCGGCGACCTGC
>JBBSAN010000664.1:0-4373 GCA_038252265.1 Chloroflexia bacterium | reverse complement strand
GCGGGGGTGGGCGGGGGGGGGCCGGGGGCGGGGGTTTTGGTGGTGGTGGGGGGGGTGGGCTTTTGGGGGGGTGCCGCCGGTTTGGGGGTAGGGGGTGGTGTGCTCATATCGCGATATTATACCGCAAAGTACGGCCAGGAGACAAGGATGATCCGGCAGCGTTGGTCATAAGCTACATATCCATATAGCAAACCCATCTCACATAAAGAAACGAACGATCCACCAGTTGCAAGGGTCCGATTGCTCGTGTAGAATGGGCCCATGATAGATGACAGCCTGCTCGAAAAAGCCCTGGCCGAGGCGCGACGGCACGGGGCAGACTATGCCGAGGCCCGCGCCGAAGAACGAATCGAAACGGGGGTCCGCGCCCGCAACGGAGCGGTCCAGCGCCTCTCGTCCAGCACCGATGGCGGGTGGGGGTTGCGGGTCGCCGTCGGTGGGGGCTGGGGCTTCGCCAGCACCGTAGGCACCGACCCGGCCAGCGTGGCCGACGTGGCCCAGGCAGCGGTCGATATTGCCCGCGCCAGCGCCACCCGCCACCGCTCGCCCATCGATCTGAGCGCCATGCCCTCCGAACGCGGCGAATATGCCACGCCGCTCACCCGCGACCCCCTGGCGGTGCCGGTCGAGGAACGGGTGGCCCTGATGCTCGACTGTACCGCCGCGCTCCAGGCGGCCCACCCCCATGTGAAGGTCGCTGTCGCCTCGTGCGATGTGGTCGTGACCGACAAGCTGTTTATCAATACCAGCGGTGCCCACCTGCGGCAGCATGTGGCCGAGAGCGGGGCGGCGCTGGAGGCGACGGCGGTTGATGAAACCGGCTACGCCTACAACCGCTCGTTCAACAATATGCATCAGGCCGGATGGGAGTTCATCGAAAGCCTCCATCTCCCCGGCGAGGCGGCGCGGGTGGGAGCCGAGGCAGGCACACTGGTCGCCGCCGAGTGGGCACCCACCGGTCCGACCACGGCGGTGATCGGCTCGGACATGATGTCGCTATTGGTCCACGAAAGTTGCGGCCACCCAACCGAACTGGATCGCGTGCTGGGCTGGGAAGCCGCCTTCGCCGGAACCTCGTTCCTGATGCCCGACATGCTCGGCCAGTTCCGCTACGGCTCGCCGGTGATCAACCTGACCGCCGACGCGCTGACGGTTGGCGGCCTGGGCACTTACGGCTGGGACGACGAGGGCACTCCCGCGCAAAAGACGCCGATTGTCCGCGACGGCGTGTTCGTCGGCTACCTGACCAGCCGCGACACCGCCCCGGCCATCGGGCAGGCCAGCAACGGTTGCTCCCGCGCCACCTCCTGGGGCCGCATCCCCATCGTGCGGATGACCAACCTCAGCCTGGAACCGGGGCAGGGATCGTTACAAGACCTGCTGGCTGGGATCGAAGACGGCCTCTACCTGGAAACCCCCTCCTCGTGGAGTCTGGACGACAAGCGGATGAACTTCCACTTCTCGGTGGAGATGTGCCGGGAGATCAAGCACGGCGCGTTCACCGGGCGGGTGTTCAAGGGGGCCAGCTTCCAGAACCGCACGCCGCTCTTCTGGGGCGCGGTGGATGCCGTGGCCGGACCAGAGGAATGGATCCTCTGGGGCTTCCCCGGCTGCGCGAAGGGCGAACCGCTGCAAAGCTGCCATGTCGCCCACGGCGCGGCCCCGGTGCGCGTGCCGAACATGTTGGTGGTCCGCGAGGGATAATATAGGAGAGCAGCTATATGCCGCAGATGATGAGCAACGAGATCCAGCTATACTATGAGAGACAGGGGCAAGGTCCGCCGCTGCTCTTCATCCACGGGCTGGGATCGAGCACCCGCGATTGGGAATTCCAGGTCGGCCCGTTTACCGCGAACTATCAGGTCATCACCTTTGATCTGCGCGGCCACGGACGATCCGATAAGCCGCCGGGGCCGTACACGCTCCCCATGTTTACGGCAGACACGGCGGGCCTGCTGAAGGGGCTGGGCCTGGACGCCGTCCATGTCGTCGGCATCTCCCTCGGCGGTGGGATCGCCTTCCAACTGGCCCTGGATCACCCCGGGCTGGTCAAAACCCTGACCATTGTCAACAGCGCCCCGGCGATGGGCGGCAGCCGCGAGGACGCTCAAGCCGAAGTGGAGCGGCGGGTTGCCATCGTGCAGCAGGTGGGAATGCGGGCGATGGGCGAGGTCCTCGGCCCCAACCTGTTCCCCGGCCCGGAACACGCCGCCTTGCGCCAGACGTTTGCCGAACGGTGGGCGGAGAACGATCCCCAGGCCTATATTGCGGCCACCCGCTCGATGGTCGGCTGGAGTGTGCTGGACCAGATCGGCTCCATCCAATGTCCCACGCTGGTCATCGCCGCCGATCAGGATTATACCCCGGTGGCCTCTAAAGAAGCCTACATCCAACTCATGCCCCACGCTGAACTCGTTGTCATCCCCGACGCACACCACGCCGTGCCGGTGGAAAACCCGGAGGCGTTTAACGCGGTTTTGGCGACATTCCTCGCCCAACATCATTGAGTGGGGTTGGGGGTTGGGGGTTGGTTAGCTTACCATGAACTGTATTACCCCGCTCTGACCCTTATACAACTCAGGAGATCCGACAAGCGCCGAGATCTGTGCCTTCTCCCGCTGTCATCCAGAGCGAAGCGAAGGATCTTCTTGCCTACCCTGGTGTCCGGTGAAGATCCCGGCGCTTGCCTGATCACCTGTGACCGCCAATAAGATCCTTCGCTGCGCTCAGGATGACAGCTATTTCGCTGCCACTTTCACTTGTATCAGGGAGGCCCACTATCACAACGCCCATGACTGAGAGCACCCCGACGGGTGCAGAGATGCTCAACACGCTGGAAGCGGCCCTCCAAGGGTCTCCGGCGGACCAGACCGAGATCGTGCTGCTGCGCGACCGCACGGCGGTGACGCGCTATGCCAACTCGGAGATCCACCAGAACGTGTTGCAGGACGACCGCCGGGCGGCGGTGCGCGTGGCGGTGAACGGGGCCACGGCGCGAGTCTTCACCAACGCCGCCGATGTGGACGGGCTGCGCCGCGCCGTTGAAGAGGCGACCGCGCTGGCCCGCCGCTCGGCCCGCAACCCGCGCTTCACCTCCCTCCCCGGCCCCGATAGCGCCGGGCCGGGGTGTCCCCCGGCCCCGCCGACGTTCTTCCCGGCCACCGCCGCGCTTTCCCCGGCGGCGCGGGCTGAAGCGGTCGGGCGGATTCTGGATGCTGCTGCCACCGAGGGCTACACCGCGTTCGGCACCTACCGGATCACGACGACCGAACTGGCGGTGGCGAACTCGCTGGGCGTGCGGGCCTACGCCCCGGCTACGACCGCCTACCTCAAAGCGCTGGTAGACAGCGGCCACGGCACCGGCTATGCTGACGCCCTGGACCGCGACGTAGCCCACATCAGCCCCGAAGCTATCGCCCGCGAAGCCGTCGCCAAGTGCCGGGCTAACCACGACCCCATCGAGCTAGCGCCAGGCGAGTACCAGGCGCTGTTTGACCCCAACGCGGTGGCCGACATGGTCCGCTTCCCGGTGATCTACGGTCTGGGCGGGCGCAGCTTCCTGGATGGGCAATCGTTCATGACCGGCAAGATCGGGGAGCGGGTCATCGGGGCGGATGTCTCGATCTGGGACGATCCCCGCGACCCCCGCTGCCTGCCGATGCCGATTGACTACGAAGGGATGCCCGCCCACAAGGCTCCATTGATCGAGGACGGCCTCGCCCGGGGTGTTGTGTGGGACGGCGAGACGGCGACGGGCGAGGGCGGCCCCGGACACTCGACCGGTCACGCCGCCGACCCCTGGTGGTACGAAAGCGGTCCCCAGCCCGGCCATGTGGTCATGCCCGAAGGCACGGCGACCACCGAAGAGCTGATGCGCGGGATGCGCCGGGGCGTGTGGGTGACGCGCTTCCACTATACCCACTGCCCCGACCCCAAGCGGGTCATCGCCACTGGCACCACCCGCGATGGCACCTTCCTGGTGGAGAACGGCGAAGTGGTGGCAGCGGTCAAGAACCTGCGCTTTGCCATGAGCGTGCTCGACTTGCTGGGCAGCACCGAGGCGCTGGGCCGGGGCAAGTGCTGCCAGGACTGGTGGGCGGCCAACGGCATGGGCAGCACCGTCTATTATCTCCCGGCCATCCTCTTTGGCCGCTGCCAGTTCACCGGGGTAACCACCTTCTAACCTCCAGCCCCAGCCATGCCAAAAGAGGCTCCTGCCGCCGGGTCGGAGCCTCTGTCGTGGATGGGGACACCTCTTGCTACAGCCCGCGATTGCGCCAGCGCAGCCAACCCATCGCCCCCAGCAGCACCCCCACAATCGCCGCAAAAGCCAGCAGCCCAACCGGGTCGGGGCTGGGGGTTGGGGGTTGGGG
>JBBSAN010000663.1:0-4387 GCA_038252265.1 Chloroflexia bacterium | reverse complement strand
GGCTGAGGGCGACGGCGGCCCGGCCTGGCCCATCAAAGCGGGCCGTTTCGGTAAGCTGGACGGTCGCGGTCAACTGGATATCCGCCGCCGAACGTCCCACCAGCACCTGGAACTCCCCGGCCTCGGCCACCCAGCGACGGGGCGCATCATCATAGTAGGCCCAGGCGCGGCGATCCAGGCGGAAGCGCACGGTCTCGGTCGCGCCCGGTGCCAGCGCCACTTTGGCGAACCCTTTCAACTCTTTCGGGGGGCGCGCCAGCGCCGACTGGGGATCACGCACATAAAGCTGGACGACCTCCATCCCGGCGCGTGCCCCGGTGTTGGTCACCTCGACGGTGACTTCCAGCGTTTCCACCGGGGTCAGCCGGTCGGCGCTCAGGCGCAGGTTGGAATAGCTGAAGCTGGTGTAGGATAGGCCGAAGCCGAACGGGAAGAGCGGGGCGATCTCTTTCTTATCGTTATAGCGGTAGCCGACGAAAATCCCCTCGCCGTAGGTCACCTTGCCGTTCTCGCCGGGGTAGTTCAGGGTGACCGGGTTGTCCTGCAAGCGCCGGGGGAAGGTCTGGGCCAGGCGTCCCGACGCATCCACCTGCCCGAACAACACATCGGCGATGGCATGGCCGCATTCCTGCCCGCAGAACCAGGCCTGAAGCACGCCTGCCGGGGCGTCTAGCCAGGGCATAGCGACCGGCGAACCGGTTTGCAGCACCACCACTGTGCGCGGGTTGGCGGCGGCCACGGCCTGGATCAGCGCCACCTGTTCGCCTTCCAGATCCATGCCGGGGCGGTCGAAACCTTCGCTTTCCCACTCGCCGCTGGAGCCGACAAAGACCAGGGCCACATCAGAACGCGCCGCCAGTTGGGCCGCCTGGGCAATCGAGTCCGCCGGGATCGTTGGGGTCGCGCCGATCCGCACCCCGGCCATCAGGCCCGCCCCCTGCTTGCTGTACTCGACCACCAGTTCCACCGGCTGCCCGGCAGTGAGGGTCCGTTCGACGGTCTTTTCGGCGCTGCCCGACCCGAAAAAGGCTTCGCCCGGCGTTTGCGCGGTCCACTGGTCGATCGCGTCCTGACCGTCGATCCGCAGGCGGCTCAATCCGGAGGAGACCAGGCTGAACGTGTACGGCCCGCTTTCTTCGGGGGTGAACAGGCCGCTGATCCGTAGGGAGAACGCCTGCGGGTCCACCCCCGGCCCCACGTCACCCAGCCAGGTCGGTTCCGCGCCGGGCAGCGTGGACTCCAGGGCCGGGTCGCCGGAGAGATCCAGGTTGTTGTAATAGGCAGCGGCGAAGGCCCCGCGCGCCCCGCCTGCCTCGGGCGCAACGCGGGTCATGTCCAGCAGCGGGATGTATTTGGCATTGGCCGCGCCGATGGCATAGCCGACGGTCACGCCGGGGCCAGCCTGGGCGGTCACGCCCTCATAAGGGGTGATGGCATGGTGCGCGTTGACGTGGGCGCTGCCGCCGCCCATGATCTGGGCGGTCTTCGCGTTCGGCCCGATTATGGCGATGCTCTTCAGCGTGTGCGGGTCGAGCGGCAGCAGGCTGGCCGCGTTCTTGAGCAACACCACCCCTTCGGCGGCAGCGCGACGAATCAGGGTCTGGTGTTCCGGCTTATCAATCGCTTGTTCTTCCGCGATTGCGGGATGCTCAAAGGCCCCGGCCCGCTCGATCAGGTGGAGTACACGCGCCGCTTCATCGTCGATCTGCGCCGCGCTGACCTCGCCTGCCTGCACCGCCTGCACCAGTTTGGCCCCACGCCAGGCGGTCGGGCCGGGCATCTCCAGGTCCAGCCCGGCGTTGGCTGCCGGGGCGGTGCTGTGCGTGGCGAACCAGTCGGACACCACCAGGCCCTCCCAACCCCACTCCTCTTTCAAAATCCGGGTCAATAGCTCCGGGTTCTCGCTACAGAAGGTGCCGTTGAGCTTGTTGTAAGCGGCCATCACCGTCCAGGTATCGGCTTCGCGGACGGCGGCCTCGAAGGCGGGCAGGTAGATCTCGCGCAGCGCCCGCTCCCCGATTTCCGAATTGATCGAGTTGCGTTCGAACTCCGAGTTGTTCCCGGCGAAGTGCTTGACGCTGGCTCCCACGCCGCGACTCTGCAACCCGGTGATATAGGCGACCGCCATCCGCGCCGCCAGGTAGGGGTCTTCTGAGTAGCACTCGAAGTTGCGCCCGTTGAGCGGCGACCGCTGGATATTCACCGTCGGCCCTAGCAGCACCACGGCCCCCTTGGTCTGGGCTTCTTCGGCCAGGGCTTGCCCGATCTGCGCCACCAGGGGCGCGTTCCAGGTGGAGGCCAGCGAGATGCCCGCCGGGAAGGCGGCGGCGCTCTTGCCCGCGCCGAACACATCGCCCCGCGCCCCGTTCGGCCCGTCGCTGACCTTGATCGCCGGAATGCCGAGGCGCTCGACCGGGGTGGTATACCAGAACGAAGCCCCGGCCAACAGGCTCACTTTTTCTTCGAGCGTCAATTTCCCTAGCAGGGACTGAACCCGGTCGCTATAGGTTGCCATTGCGCGATCCTCCTGAACCCATACTATGCGGCCCGATCCTCTCGGAGGATCGGGCCGCAGGCCAACTATCAGTGAATGGAGAACTGTTCGATCTGGAGATAAGGGCGGACGGCCTGGCCGACCGGGTCCGCCGCGAAGTGCTGCTGCATGGCCCCATCCTGGAGCACATTGTCCAGCGCGGCCATGATCATTGACTGATCGAGCACCAGATAGCGATGTCCGATGCTGCCGGTCGTCGGGTTGACGGCATCGAAGAAGCCGTACGGCCCGTAGATGCCGGGGTAGAGTTGGCGCAGGTTGCGGATATTCGCCAGCGCCTCCTGCGGGAGGACCTGGAGCGCCAGGAACGAGGCGTGCGGGGTGACGGCGTACTGCTGGTAGGGGCAGCAATTCGCGTTCGAGGCGAGGGCATTGGGGTAGGCCGGACCGACCGCGCCGAACGCATCATAGCCGCCCGTATCATCCGGCGTGCTCGACGGCGACAGCCCCCAGACCGGATAGCCCAACCCCTGGACCGGCCAGGCGGCTTCCATCTGGGCGTAATGCACATCGTTCAGGCCGAAGCTGCGCCGCCCCCAGGTAGTTTCGGGCACGACCAGATTGGGCATCAACCCTTCAAACTGGCTGCCGCCCCAGCTCGGCACAAAGTCAATATTGCCGAACGATGTCGTCCCGGTGTAGACGTAGTGCCCTTCCAGCACGGTGAAAGGCTGGTGGGATTGGGGATCGTTGTAAGTGGTGTAGCTGCCGCGCGGCGGGTACTGGCCCTGCCAGTCGAAGTTGGCCGTGTCGATGGCGCAGCCGCTAGGCGGGTGGGGCGGGTTGGCTGCCGGTAGCACGCGCCAGGTGCGCCACCAGACATCGCCGGGCATGGTGTGGGTGCCGATGCCCATGTAGGCCGCGATCCGCGTCTCGGTGTTCAAGAGGCCGTAGTGGAACCCTGCCGGGCCTTGATTGATCAGATAGCCGCCATACATCTGTCCGGCGGTGATATCGGCACACTGGTTGCCACCATCATAGAAGAGGCCATAGTTCATCGCGTTGAGCAGCGCGCTCACGCGGCGGACCAGATCGCGGCACTCCCGGCACTGGGTTTCGCCTAGCGCCTGCCGCGCCACGACCAGCCCGGCTCCATACCAGCCGTTGTCTACGGTGGAGATGAGCTGACCGGTGATGTTGGCGGTTTCACAATCGGTGCCGCCGGGTGCGGTCAAGCAGTGGCCGGTGCTCGTGTCGTACCAGCTTAGCAAGAAGCCCTGGTACTTGCGCAGGTGCTCGATCGTCGTGATCGCCCGGCTCAGCCGGTCCTGGGCCTCGTTGCGGTTGATGATGTGCATGTCCTGGGCCGCGACGATGCTCCAGAGGTAGAGGCCGATATTGGTCGGTGAGGTGTAATTACCTTGCGCGGGGGCACCCTGGAAGCCGATGTTGTCGCGGGGCAGATCCGTGTGCGGGTCGATATCGGCGTTGTAGCCATAGAAATTCCAGGTATCGCGGGCGATAGCTTCGAGGGCGCGGCGTTGCTCCGGGGTGAACGTCTGTTTCTGGGGTGCGACGTCCACTGGCGGTACTGTCTGCGCCCGGGTGGCGACAGGTAGTGCGAGGATGGCGACGGCGAGTGTCAGGACTACGAGCAGCAGCAGTGCTTGGATGCGGCGTTGCATGATGTGACCCTCCTATGTGTATATGAGCTTCTACATCGGCGGACACGTAGCGGGCGGGGTAGATTCCCGTTGCCGGGTCGCCCGCGCCTGCGCCCGTTTGCTTATCTAGCAGACAGCGGGCCACCACATTGGGCCACCGCCCGGCCACGCCACGCCCACGCCTGGGCGGGATCAAACGGATGCAAAAAGAGGGGGCCACCGGCATCTG
>JBBSAN010000662.1:0-4400 GCA_038252265.1 Chloroflexia bacterium | reverse complement strand
CTGGCGCTGGCGCTGGCGCTGAAGGTGGCCCACAGCGCGGGGATCATGGCCGATCTGTTTGCCTGGCCCTACCAGTTGGACGAGTCCGAGGGGATGATCGTGGCTGAGACGGGGCTGCTGGACCACGGCACGAACATCTACGACCCAGTCACGCCGCAACTGTTTATCGCCGCGCCGTATCCGCCGCTGTTCTACCTGCTCAGTTGGCCGGGGCTGCATCTGGTCGGGGTCAGCTTCAAGGTGGGGCGTGCCATCTCGATTATAGCGACCCTGGCGGCGGCGCTGGCGATCTTCGCTATCGTGCGGCAGGTCACGCGGGACTGGATGGCCGGGGGGCTGGCGGCACTGGTCTGGGGGTCGCTGGGGGTGGTCGCCTTCTGGGGCGCGCTGGTCAAGCCCGATGTGCTGGCGCTGGCCTGCGGGCTGGGCGGGTTGTGGTGGGTGCTGGCTCGGCCCCCGGCGCAGGTCTGGTGGGCGCTGCCGTTCTTCTGGGCGGCGATCTACAGCAAGCAGACGGCGCTGGCGGCGGCGGGTGCGGCCTGCCTGTGGCTCCTGCTGACCCGGCCCCGCACGGGGGTCGGCTTCACGGTGGCCTACCTGGCTGGGGCGTTCGTCCCCGCCGCTCTGCTCAACCTTGTCACCGATGGCGGCTACTATTATCATCTGGTAACGGTCCATTCGCTGCCCTGGTTCGCGGATCGGTTCACCGGCTATATCCGCGACTTTCTCGGCTCGTTCTGGCCGTGGATCGGGGTGGGGATGATCGGAATTCTCGTCGCGCTGGTTTGGGATCTGCGGGGCTGGGTATCGGGGGCAGGGAAGATTCTACCCTCACCCCTGTCCCCTCTCCCTGAGAGGGAGAGGGGGACTCGGCCCGAACCTCCGTCGTCTATTCGGGCTGAGTCGCTTTCATCAGGGGAAAAACGCACGGCTGCCGGGGCGGAGTCCCCCTCGCCACCGCGTGAGCGGGGAGAGGGGACAGGGGTGAGGGGTGCTCCCCACGCCCCGATCTTGCTCGCCGCCTATCTCGTCCTCAGCCTGGGGGCGGCGACGGGGGTGGGGACGCTGGGCGGCAACCACAATCACCTGCTAGAATGGGCAGCGGCGGGGTGCCTGGGGTTCGGGCTGGTCATCGCCGGGCTGCGGCGGTTGCCGAGCGTGGCGGGGCAGGGGGTGGCGGCGGCGATTCTGGTGGTACTGGCCTTGCAGGTGGGCGACCTGTACCGCACGCCGGGGTGGATGGGCTACGAGTTGCGGGTGCCGCCGCCCAGCGTGGCCGAGGGCTGGCGCAACGTCACCCAGTATGTGACCAACGATCCGGGCGCGGTGTACAGCGACAACGTGGGGCTGCTGCTCAACGCCCACAAGCGGTTGTGGAGCACCGACCCGTTCACGCAGACCCACGCCACGTTCTTCGGGCGCTGGGACGAGTCGGCGCTGGTGGCGGCGATCCAGCAGCAGGCGTTCAGCCTGATCGTCTTGCGAGTGGATATCTTCAACACCGCGCCGCCCGCCGCCGGGGTGCCGTGCAAGGAGCGCCTGTCGGACCAGGGCGACGTGTCGCCGTGCATCCAGGATGCGATGCGCGCCGCCTATGTGCTGGACCAGCGCAACGTGGAATTCATCTATAAACCGCGTAAGTGAGCGACGAGAAATTAGAAATTAGAAATCAGAAGTCAGAAGTCAGAAGTCAGTTCTTTAGCTTAAGGAGGATATATAGATGGCAGCTTCGACTGAAAATAAGGTACCCGACGATTTGCTGGCGATCCTGGTCTGCCCGGTGGACCATGCGAAGGTCCATGTGGACGGGGATTTCCTGGTCTGCGAGGCGTGCGGGCGGGCCTATCCGGTGCGCGAAGGCATCCCGGTGATGCTGGTGGAGGAAGCGGAGCAGCGGGGCACCGGCACCGGCACCGGCGGCAGCGACGGCGACACGCAGGACGAGGCCGGGCGCACGCCAGGGGCTTCCGACGTCGCCGAATAGGGAGCGTCAGCACTCCCCTATGGCGATCGTCTTCTACTACCCCCGGCTGAAGAAGCTGACCGGGGCCGAGCGGCTGATCCTCAAGCTGGCCGACTATGTCAGCCGCGCCGGGCACCCGGTCACGCTGCTGACTCACCGGCTGGCCCCGGCGTGCGCGCCCGACCTGGCTCCCGGCGTGACCCTGATCGAAACCGGGCGGCGGATGGAGTGGACCGGGCAGCACTACGCCGACGCCGCGCTGGAATATGCGCTGGGACCGTGGATCTTGCGCTGCCTGCCGCCGCTGGACCAGATCGAAGGCTTTTGCTTTTTCGGCCCGCCGAGCCTGCCCGCGCTATGGTGGACGCGGCGGGTGCTCTTGCCTCTGGCCCGGCGGCGCATCCCCTGCCTCTACTTCTGCTACGAGCCGCCGCGCTTCGTCTACAGCGACACGGCGGCTATCAGTCGTCGCCTGGGGCCGTTGGGGGCGCTGCTCGGCCCGGTCGCCGCAGGGTACAAAGGGGTAGACCGGGGCATGGTCCGCGCCGCCGATGCGCTGCTGGGCAACAGCCCGTTCGCGGCGGGGCTGCTCCAGCAGGCGTATGATCGCCGGGCCATCGTGCTGCCGCATGGGGTCGATTTCGCCCCGCCCACGCCTGACGCAGTGGCGGTGCAACGGGCCGCCTGGGGCCTCGGCAACCGGCAGGTGGCCCTGACCGTTAATCATTTGCACCCCCGCAAGCGGGTAGACTGGTTCCTCCAGGCTGTGCGGGGGGCACAGGCGGCGGGTGCCTCGGTCGGCGGCGTGGTCGTCGGTGCGGGGCCGGAACGGGCGGCGCTGGAACGGTTGGCGGCGGACCTGGGCCTGGGCGATACGGTGCGCTTCGCCGGGTTTGTGCCAGAATCCGACCTGCCCACCGTCTATGCTGCTGCCGATATCTACGTCCATACTGGCGTGCAGGAGAGCTTCGGCCTGTCGGTGATCGAGGCGGCGGCGGCGGGCTTGCCGGTGGTCGCCGTGGCCGAGGGCGGGCCGTGCGACACGATCCAGCATGGGCAGACCGGCTTGCTGGTGCCGTCTACGCCCGAAGCGGTCGCCGCCGGGCTGGATCGTCTGGCAACCCACCCCGCCGAAGCGGCGGCGATGGGCCAGGCGGGGGCGGCGTTTATCGCCGCGACGTATAGATGGGAACAAGGGGCGGCGGTCTTTTTGCGTGTGCTGGGCTATTTGCAGCAGCGCATCGAGGCCGCGCACGGCTCCTCACGTATGGTACAATGACAGGGTGAGCATTACCGGACCCACAATCGAACATCCTCCGCGCACTGCGCCACTTTCCAACCCCCAACCTCCAACCCCCAACCCCCAACTGTGGGTGCATCTCGCCGTGCTGGCGGTCTTCGCCGGGCTGACGGTGGTCATGACCTGGCCGCTGGCGACCCACCTGTGGTGGGCCAGCCTGGACTACCCGACTTACGGCGACACGATGAACAGCGCCTATCTGATGAGCTGGCAGGCCCATGCCCTGGTCACCGACCCCGGCCACCTGTTCGATACCAACACCCTCTACCCGTTCACCGGCACGCTGGCTTATGACGAACTGGACTTCGGCCCCGCGCTGCTGGCCGCGCCGATCTTCTGGCTGACCAACAACTCGATGCTGGCGCTCAACGTCCTCACCCTGGCGACGTTCGTGCTGGGTGGCTACGGAACGTGGCTGCTAGCCCGCTCGCTGACCGGGAATAGCTGGGCCGGGCTGGTGGCCGGGGTGGTCTATGCCTTCAGTTTCTACCGCTTCAACCACCTGAACCACATCACCCTGACCAACGGGCAGTGGCTCCCCCTTGTGCTGCTCTGCCTGCACGGGCTGTGGCAAACGGCGGGGCGAGCTCCCGATGCAGCAGGCGCGGGTGCTGCCCGGCGGACCTGGCTGTGGGCGGCGGGCTTTGTGCTCTTCTTTACCCTCCAGAGTTATTCGTCGCATTACTTCGCCTTTTCCAGCGTGCTGACCGTCGGCCTGTTCGCCTTCTATTATCCGCTGGTGACACGGCGGCTCCATCTCCGCTTCTTCGCCTGGCTGGTCGGGGCCGGACTGGTCAGCACCGCGTTGCTGGCCCCCATCGGCCTGACCTATATCCAGGTGCAGGGGGCGCAACGCTTCGCCCGGCCCCTGTGGGACACCGAACGTTACTCCAACACCTTGCAGAGCTTCCTCGCCGTCTGGCGGGCCAACCCGCTGTACCAGGCGTTGTTCGCCCCACTGGCCGACCCTGGCCCCTGGCCGTGGGAGCGGAGTGCCTTCCCCGGCCTGGTACCGCTGGTGCTGAGTGCCGTCGGGGTGGTGGGTGCGTTCCGGCGACGGTCTACAGCACAGAATGGCACGGCACCCACCCCGATCTCGCCAACCACCCCCTTCTCCCTCTCAGGGAGAGGGGCCGG
>JBBSAN010000661.1:0-4407 GCA_038252265.1 Chloroflexia bacterium | reverse complement strand
GGGGGGGTTGGGCTTGCTGGGTGTAAAACCTGGCCTGGCCGCCCGCGACCAGATCGGTCAAGACGTGGCCCGCATCCGAGAGCAGCGCCAGCGAATTGGAAAGGACGCCGCCGACCACCTCCACGAGCAAAATAATCACAGTCAACACGAACGCCACCTGGAGTTTGCGCCCGGTCATGTTGTGGGTATGGGCGTGTTCAGCCGCCATGCTGCAAACCTCCTATAGAGAGCCTGGTAGCCCGCACGATGGCGATCTTGTCCTGGAGCAGGAGATCGGCCTGGTAGCGAGTGCCGCGCGCGGTTGCCAGGGCCGCTGCCGTGGGCGCGGTATCGCCGGTAAGTAGCCCCGTGTGGCGCACGCCGAACACGACCCCGAGCAGGGTGAGGATGGGCCGCGTGCCATCGGGTAAGCGGGCCGGAGGCGCGGCTGCCGAACTTGGGGCGGGTACGGAGTAACCCGCCGCTCCCACTGCCTGCCGGATAGCAGCGAGATCCACCTGGGCGGGATCGCGCTGGATCATGGCTTTTTCCGCCGCAAGAAAAACCTCAGCCGCCTGCACACCCGGCAGCGCGGCGATGGCCGCGCGGACATGCTGGGTGCAGTCGGCGCAGTCCATCCCGGCGATGGGCCCTTCAATCGTTTGGTTCGCGGGGCTTTGCAGACGGCTCATGGGCAGTGGCGGATCTTACGCTTCCTGATCAAACAGGGCAATGATGGTATCCAGGCCCTCATGCTGGCGACCTACGTCCCGAATGTGGCTCAGACATACGGCGAGCAAGATGCGGACATGGGCATCATCCAGGCTATAGTAGACCATCTTGCCCCGGCGCTGGCTCTTCACCAGGCGCAACTGCCGGAGCACGCGCAGGTGCTGGGAAATGGCGGAGTCGGAGTTACCGGTGATCGCGGCCAGCTCACAGGTGCAAAGTTCCTGCCGCAGCAAGCTGTAGATGATCTTGACCCGTGTGGAGTCGGCCAGGACCCGAAAGATCTCGGCGACTTGAAAGTACACGTCATCGTCGAGGAGGAGCTCCCGCCCGCGTGCGACATGGGCCGGGTCTTCCCCACGCACCAGGCAGCCGTCAGTATCGGGTATCGTCTGGCGCGTGGCGGGCACTGGTAGCGGGGCATGTGCGTCTTTAGCCATTGGCTAGCTCCCTATGATTAGTCAATTAAGCAGTTGCTAAATTATAGCATTGATCGTAGGATTATGCAAGAGGGCGCGAAGCAGCCGGGTGGATCAGGCCGGTACCTGACACCCTACCCTTGCCCACCAGGAGCATGAGTGGCAGTGAACGTCCCGCAGTGGGGGCAAACCTGTCCCTCTCTGGTGCGAAGCCGGATTACGCAGGGTGAGACGGAGTAAACCCACCGATGGCGCGTGATCCCGAGGAAGTGGAGACGCGCATCTTCCACGAAGACGCTGACCTGCCCGGAACGCGCCTGCTGGAAATCGGCTACGGCGAAGGGCGGCCCCTCTGGCGCTACGCGGCGACCCCGGGCACGTCGTGGGCCTGGATCCGGATGCCGTGCGGCTGGCCGCGTTCATCTGGTGGCCCAGGGCTTGCAGGAGCAGGCCGCAGCCCGCTTTGCCGACACCTTCCGCGCCGGCCTGGACTGACCCGGCCCGCTTTTTTAGGCGGCACGTTATGCAAAAGATTGCATAACGTGGGCGGACAACTTGGAGGATCGCGCAATGTTGGTACGGTATAGGCAGCGCCGGAGTGCGCTGCGGTTGGTCTTGCTGCTGGGGTGGCTACTATCCGCCTGTGGCGCGCCGTCGCCCACCGCCGTCCCGGCCCCCGCGGGGGTGGCGACAACCACTATCGTCGCTCCTGCACCGCGCACTCCTACTCCGGCGCTCCCTCTCACCACCACACCGGTCGCCGCCCCGGCGCGGCCTGAAGTGATCCTGGCGACGACGACCAGCACCCAGGATAGTGGACTGCTCGACGTGTTGGTCCCCGACTTCGCGCGGCGCACCGGCTACCAGATCAAGACGGTGGCGGTCGGCAGCGGCCAGGCGCTCAAGATGGGCCAGGATGGCAACGCCGATGTGCTGCTGGTCCACTCGCCCGACGCCGAGCAGACCTTCATGCAGACGGGCGCGGGACTGGACCGCCGCCTGGTGATGCATAACGATTTTGTGATCGTCGGTCCCCCCGCCGACCCGGCCCACCTCACCGGCCAGACGGCGCTGGCGGCGATGAAAGCGATTGCCACTGCTGCCGCCCCGTTCGTGTCGCGGGGCGATAATTCGGGCACCAACGCGCTGGAGCTGAAGCTGTGGAAGCAGGCCGGGATCGACCCGAGCCAGCAGCCGTGGTATATCCTGGCCGGGCAAGGGATGGGCGCGACCTTGAGCATCGCCAGCGAGAAGGATGCCTACACCATCAGCGATCGGGCCACCTACCTGGCCTTCCAGGCGCGGATCCAATCGCGGATCCTGGTCGAAAAAGACCCGGTATTGCTCAACGTCTACCATGTCATCCGGGTGGATCCGGCGAAGTGGCCGGGCGTGAACACAGCAGGCGCGCAGGCGTTCGCCGATTACCTGCTCGCGCCGGAGACCCAGCAACTGATCGGCAGCTTCGGCGTGGACAAGTACGGGCAGACGTTGTTCGTGCCTGACGCCGGGAAGCCGGAGGACCGCCTGGGGCCGTAGATGAACACCATCTGGAACGGGGTTGTGCAAGCGGTGGTGCTGCTGGTGACGGGTGACCCTCAGGTCTGGGACATTGTGGTGCGTTCCCTGGTGGTGAGCGGCACGGCAACAGCGATCAGCGTGCTGGGCGGGGTCCCCCTGGGGCTGGGGTTAGCCCTGGGGCGCTTTCCGGGCCGCACCGGGGTGATCAGCGTGGTGAACAGCGGCATGGGGTTGCCCCCGGTGGTCGTGGGCCTGGTCCTCAGCCTGCTCCTCTGGCGGACCGGGCCGCTCGGCGGCCTGCACTTGCTCTACACGCCGGGGGCGATCGTGCTGGCCCAGGTGGTGCTGGCCTTACCCCTGGTCGCCGCGCTAACCCTGGCGGCGGTCCAACAACTGGACCCCCGGCTGCGTCTCCAGATCCTGGCCCTGGGTGCCACCCGCCCGCAACTCGCCGGGCTGTTGCTGCGCGAGGTGCGCCGCCCGTTGCTGGCGGTAGTCATGGCCGGGTTCGGCGCGGTGATCTCGGAAGTCGGGGCGTCGCTGATGGTGGGGGGCAACATCGTGGGCCAGACCCGGGTGCTGACCACGGCGACCGTACTGGAAACCGGCAAGGGCGACTTCGATGTGGCGCTGGCCCTCTCGGTGATCCTGCTGGGGCTGACCTTCGCCATCGCTGCGGCCTTCACCTGGCTGCAACAACGGGGGGGTGCGGATGCCGACTGAGGCCGCGGCGATCCTGGCTGTACGAGAGCTGCGGGTGCGGCGCGGCGGGCAGGAGGTCCTCGATGTGCCCGCCCTGACCATCGCCCCGGCAGAGCGCCTGGCCGTGGTCGGACCGAACGGGGCGGGCAAGAGTACCCTGCTGGAGGTGCTGGCACTGCTGCGCCCTCCGACAAGCGGGCAGGTCTGGTTTGCCGGACAGCCGGTGCACGGGGAGCCTGTGGAACTGGTGCGGCTGCGCCGCCGCATGGGGGTGGTCTTCCAACGCCCGCTGCTATTAAGCGGCACCCTGCGCGAGAATGTGGCGCTAGGGTTACGCTTGCGCGGGCACTCGCGCACTGCCGCGCAGGCCACCGCCGGGGCCTGGCTCGCCCGGCTGGGCGTGGAGCACCTGGGGGACCGGGTGGGTCGAGCCGTCTCGGTGGGGGAAGCGCAGCGGGCCAGCGTGGCGCGGGCGCTGGCCTGCGCGCCGGATGTGCTCCTGCTGGACGAGCCATTTACCGCGCTCGACTCGCTGGCGCGGGCGGCGTTGCAAGCGACCCTGGAAGGGGTGCTGCGCGAGGCGACGTGCGCGGTGGTATTGGTGACGCATGACTGGCGAGAGGTGCGCCAGCTGGCCGAGCGGGTGGTGGTGCTCTTCGGCGGGCAGGTGGTCCAGGTGGGAGCGGTGCACGAAATCGAGCAGCACCCGGCCACGCCGCAGGTCGCCGCCTTGCTGGCCGCCGCAGGCTAGCCTGCCGGACGTGCGCCAGACAATTAGTGGGCGAATAGCCGCTTGGTGTGCCAGCGCGCTCAGGGGCCAGGCCGCGCAGGAGGGCACCGCAGAGGCTATCGTCTACTGTGTTTCAGGGGGGACGGGCGCATAGTTGGGCATTACTGCCCCCGTGACGGCGGTGTGCTAGCAGCCTGTCGGAGAGAAACTTGCCAGCCCTAATTCCGGTCATTTTGCCCCAGAAAGTGGGGCGGATCTCCCACTTTCGGGACTAAAACCACCTTTGAGTGGGGCGAATTTTGGCGAAAATCGTTCTCTCCGACAGGC
>JBBSAN010000660.1:0-4417 GCA_038252265.1 Chloroflexia bacterium | reverse complement strand
CGGAGTGGACCGCCGAGCGGGTCTATGTCCTCGACTACCTGACCCGGGCCGCCGCGCAACTGAACCCCTCCAAGCGCTACAGCATCAGCTTTGTGGGCCGCAACGGCCTGGGCAAAAGCACGCTGGTCAACGCGCTGATCGGCGGGGCTTACCTGCCTGAGGCGTTCCGCGAGCCGGTGACCGCCGCCGTCACCCGCGTGCGCCACCTGCGCGATCGCCCCCCGGTGGAGGACCTGGCCCGCGCCGGAGTGCCCGACCCGGCCAACGCCACCGTGCGGGTGGAGTATTTTGACGAGCCGAGCTTCCTCAACGAAGTGCTGGGCGAGTACTACCGCCGCCTGAACACCGTGCCCGGCGTCACCCTGCCGCTGCCCAAGACGCTCGACCAGAACGTGCTCAACGACGTGCGTCGCCTGCGCCCGAAGCTCAACCAGTTCCCCGAAGCCTTGGCGAACGCCTCCACCCTGGACCAGATGCTCGACGCCTGGCTGCGGGTGCGCCAGAGCCTGACCCGCTTCCGCTGGCTGACCTTCGACCAGGCGCGTAAGCAGATCAACGAGAAAGAGGCCAGCGGGGCCGAAAAAGACCTCCTGCGGGTGACCCGCGAAGTGACTTACTACGTGGACGACGGCCCGACGGCGGAACCGCTGCTGGCCCAGTACGGCATCGAACTGATCGACCTGCCGGGCCTGGAAGCCGACGTGAATTACCACGAGCAGACGACCTTCCGCGCTCTCAACGAGGCCGACGCGGTCGTCGTCGTCCTCCAGGCCCGCCGCCCGGTGGAGAAGAACACCCTCCAGGCGCTGGCCGAACTGGCCCGGCGCAAGCAGTGGAGCGACGAGTACCGCGAGAAGTTCGCCAGCAAGATCTTTGTGGTCCTCAACCGCGCCGACGAAGTGGACCTCCAGCCGGTGACGATCAATGAGTATTTCGGCAGGGACCGCGGCGGCTTGGAAAAGATCATCCACGACATGGTCGAGCCGGTGTTGCCCGGCTACTGGGCGCAACACCAGGGCACCGACTCGTCGCCGTTCTATCTGGTCAGCGGCTACGGCGCGCTCTACGCCGAGATCGAGAAGCGCCGCGCCGCCCGCGATCCGCTGGCCCTGGCCCAGCCGCTCCTGTTCCCTTCGCTGAAGGAGCGCGGCGACCTGATCTACCAGGCCTACCAGACCATCGCTGCCAACCTGCCCTTCAGCCCCCGCCCGGCGGCGGGTTATGACCTCGACTGGCTCTTGCAGATGTCGGGCATCCCCGTGCTCAAGACTGAGATCGGGGCGTTCGTCCGCACCCGGCGCTTCTCCTCCTCGCTGGAGCAGGCGGGCCAGGGCATGGACGACAGCCGCACCCGAATGCGCAACCTGCTGACCCGCTTTATCGAGGCACAGGGCGTGGCCCCCGACGAGTACGACCGCTACCGCCAATTGGGCACCGATATCCAGGTGGCCTGGGACCGCATTGACCGTGCCGCCCGCAGCCTCCGCTCCAGCTTCACCGAGGCGATCCTGGCGACCCAGCGCGACTTCCCCAACCGCCCCGACCTGGACAAGGGCGACCGCTTGACTCAGAAGCTCGATGAGCGGGTGCAGTCGGTGAAGGCCAAGATGGGCGAGGGCTTGACCCGGGGCGATGCCGATCTGCGCCAGGCCGCGCTGGAAGGTGGCACGACCAACGCCCAGCGCCCGGCGACCAGCCTGGCCGATCTGGTCAGTTCGACCCCCGACCTGGTGAACCAGGCCAGCATCTTGCAGGCCGACCGGGTGGCCCAACTGGTGCTCGACATGCGTAACCAACTCGATGTGCAGTTCAGTTCCAGTGCGCCCGATCTGGCGAATATCCTCAGCGACGGCTTCGAGAGCAAGCTCAAGTCGGTCGGCTTCGAGACCAAGCTGAAGCGGCTGACCTACGATCAGCAGGACGTGTGGCGCAGCGCCAGCGACAACTATCGCCGCACGCTGGGCGACCTGCGGACCCACTACACCGATATGGTCCGCACCGTGCTCCTGCGCGATCTGGTGGACCCGGTCAACAGCGTGGAGGACGAGCGCAGCACGATCCTGAAGGCGCTGGCCGCTATGCAGCAAACCCCCGCCCCCGCCGTCGGGGGCAACGGCAGCCCGAAACCGCCGCCCCAGGACCCACAGCGCGCCGCCCAGCGGCACGGCGGCTTCCTCGGGGGCCTGTTCAACGCCCCCGAACCGGACCCGGCCCCGGCTCCCGCCCCGGCCCCGGCAGCCCCCGCTGCGCCGCCCGCGCAGGCTCCGATCTTCACCCAGAGCTACAGCCTGTCGCTGATGGTGATCGAGACGATCCAGGTCGAGTTGCGCCGCAACCGCGATATCACGGCGGCTACGGCGCGGGCACGCGACCTGGCCCAGCAGGCGTTTGCGATGCTGGCCGAACGGATGAAGGCGGTGGCCGAGCCGCTCAAACGCCTCTACTGGCTGGAACTGTCGCGCTTGCAGGATACCGGCAGCCGGGGCGGCAGCATCCAGGACATCGTTGATGCCGCGTCCACCGAGATCAAGCGGCGGGTGGTCAGCGACGAGGGGTTGCGCCAGCGCATCCTCAGCGAGCCGGACCCCGACGAGGTGATCCGCCAGGCCGTGACCGCGCTCGATGCGCTGGGGGCCTCGGCCAGTTCCAACCTGCGCCCTGAACTCCGTGCTGTGGCCGATGACCTGATGGTGGGGCGGTAACGAGTAGGCAGTAGGCAGTGGGCAGTGGGCAGCCTGGGTGACTATGGTTGTTGCCCGGTCCGAGATCTTGGAGGAGGGTGTCCCACCGGACGCCCCTCCTCCAGTAGTGGGAGTTGCCCCGGCCTGGGGCTAGGCAAGGCCGGGCCAGGGCAACGAAGGCGGGTGCCCTGTCCAACCCTGTCATCCTGAGCGCAGCGAAGGATCTTGTCGGGGCTGCCTGATCGCTGACGAAGATCCCGATCTTCCCCTCAGCACCCCTGACCGCGTAGAAGATCCTTCGCTGCGCTCAGGTTGACAGCCTGGGTGGGGCAGGATGGCACATCAGGCTTGAAGGATTTTTCAGGGTGAGTATATGTAGCCTACTAAAGCAGGTTAACCTTGGGCACGTCTGTATATAGACGCTGATACACAAACGGCATCTGGCGCGGAACCATCCGGCCCGCTGGATCGTCATCATAGCACAAGCGATCTATGCGCCGGGTGACGGGATTAGCTCCTGGCGCGGCCCGCCCCTGGTGGGGTGTTCGCAGGAGGTGTTCCATGAAACCTCGCTTTGCGATCCGTACCGTGCTACTGCTCGGCGGGTTAGGGACCGGGGTATTAGCCCTGGTGTTCCTGCTGACACCCGGCTGGCTCAGCGCACCGGCGTCGTCCCGCCTGGGGCCACCGGGACCAACGGAACCCCCGATCTACGCGCCCATCCCCGTACCGCCTAGCCCGTCGTCCAAGCCGCCATCGGATGCGGCGACCGCTTTGCCTGCGCTGCCGCCGCGCCTGCCGGGGCCGATCCTGACGACGATCCCGCCTTCGCTGGCCTATCCCTATCCTCCTCCCGAGCGCGAGGTGGAAACCTTCTGCACGCCCGTCGTGCCACTGCCGACCATTGACCCACAGGCGACCCCCTGGCCGACGCCGGTGGGCTATGAGGGTGGTGAGCATGATTTTGGGGCGTGGCGCTACACCTACAGCTACGGTCGGGACTGGGGCGAGCTGTTTGCCATGGTCCACTACGATGATAGCACGGTGACCGGGGTGCAGGCGTACGCCCAGGCCAACCGCGATCTGGCCGCCCAGTTTGCCCAGCCGGGGGGTGCTGCGACGCTCGTCCCCAGCCAGGGTCTGGCCCGCGTGTATATCACTTTCCGCTGATTTGTGGCCCCCGATCCGGCCCGCGCCTGGATCCAGGCGCACAACCTGCTGACTCAGTACGCGGTCCTGCGGGTCTACGATCGACAAGGCACCCGGTTGGATTTTGTTGTGCCGACGAGCGACGTGAACGACCCCTTGCCAGCAGATTATATTGATTGGGAGGGTCCTTCACCCGGCGCACCCTCCTGCGGCTCGTTCACGATTCAGGGCGGCGGGGTATATTTTGTGACGGCGCTGGCCGATCCGGCGCAGTTGCCCGCCCTCGCGGCGGACCCTCTGGTCTACCTGGCTGATGTCACGCCGAATGCGGTACGCCGCGATTTGTGGCCGCGCTACCAGGAGACGCAAGCTTCATCCTTCCAATGGGTGCGGGTCCAAAATGGCTCCCCGTTCTGGCGGATGGAAGATCTGGGGCTGGAGCACTTCCGCTAGTACAGCGAAGCCCAAATGAACCTATGGTATAATGGGGCATGGCCCTATTCTGGTTGCCCACCCTATTTCATAGGAGGTTCGCATGCGCGGTCCCCAACCCCCCGCGGTTTCTCTCTCGGCCGAGGAACAGGTGG
>JBBSAN010000659.1:0-4429 GCA_038252265.1 Chloroflexia bacterium | reverse complement strand
GGCTTCTACGCTTCGGACCACGCGGGGCTGCTGGTGGAGTTGCGGTCAACGGGTTAGAGGAACGGATGACACGGATTTTTGCATGTCGCGCTAGCCTTGGATGGGGCGGCAGATGGTGACCGTGGGAGCGGATCGCTGGAATGAAAAGCCCCGAAGGGGCGACAGAAACGCTGAACCGCAACAAATGCGGCGTTAGCAGCGTCTCTGTCGCCCCTCCGGGGCTTAACTATATTCGGGGGCTATTCCCACAGTTGGCACTGGGGGCTAGCGTCTGTCGCCCCTCCGGAGCTTACGCGAACTAACCACTAACCACTAACCACTAACCACTAACCACTAACCCCTCGTCACGGCCCCTTCAGCGCCCCTTCAGTGTAGGTATTGTCATAATTCCAGAGCATCCAGCCCAACGAGCCGTTGTTTTCGCTGGCATCAATCTCGGCGCGCACTTTGGGGGCGTCATAGGCGATGCCCTGGAGGGTGAAATCTTGCAGCCAGGGGCGCAGGCGGGCGTGCCGTCCGGCGAGACGGGCCTGGGCCTGCTTGAGCGTATAGCCCACCACTTCGGCGGGGTGGTCCGCTGGCTTGGGGAAGCCCAGGAACGTGTCGGCATAGTGCGAGGGGTAGGCCATCGGGGAGATGAAATCCACCTGATCGCTGACATCCTCGAACTGCTGGCCGATGCCCAGGTCGTCCTTGACGATCGGGGTGAGGCCGAACACATCGGCAGAGATGAACACCCCCAGCGGCGCTAGCTCGGTTTGCGCCTGAGCCAGAAACGCCCCGATGACCTGGCTGCGCGTGCGATTATCGGTCGGGCCGTAGTCGGCATCGGTCAGGTCGCCATCGGAGGGGAAGCGCACATAGTCAAACTGGATTTCATCGAAGCCGCGCTGGGCCGCCTCTTTGGCGATAGCGATGTTGTAGGCCCAGACTTCGGGGCGGCGCGGGTTGGTCCAGTGGTGGTTATAGGCATCGGACCACAGCCCGCCCTTGGACTTGCTCTGGATGCCCCACTCAGGCCGGGCGTTCGCCAGCTTTTCATCCCAGAAGAGGGGCAGCCGGGCGATAGCATAGATCTTGTGGTCGTGCAGCGTTTGCAGCAACGCCTGGAGGTTGGGGATCAGCGGGTTGACCGCGCCCACCGCCTGCACGTCGGGCAGCTTCGTGTCATAGAGCACAAAGCCGTCGGTATCCTTCTTGATGTCTACCACCACCGCGTTCAACTCGGAGCGGTCCAGCAACTGGAGGATCGCGGCGAACTTGGTCTGATCGGCTATCGTCTCGGCGCTGACATAGATCGCTTTGGCGTTGAACGGCTCCACGGTCAGGTTCTGGCTGCCCGTTTGGGCCAGATGGATCCGACCGACCTTGTAGCCCGCCGCTTTGACGATCAGATCGTAGCCGTCTTTGTTGGGGGCGATGTCGCGCAGCAGATAGGTGCCATCCGCGCCGCTCAAGACCTGCGTGCTGCCATTGATCACCAGCGCCCCGCCGATTTCGCGGCCATCATTGCCGGTGACTTTCCCGCGGATGGTGTTGGGCACCAGTTGGATGTCAATGCTGGTGCGCCCGGCAACCGTCACTTCGACCGGCGCGTAGCCTTCGTGCTGCACCACCAGGACGGGGCTGCCCGGCACGGTGGCGAAGTAGAACGTGCCCGCCGCCGTGGTCGTGTCGGTGAGGACCGGGGCGGGGGTCGGGGCCGTGTCCACACTGGTGGTGCCGGTGGTCGCCCCGGCGACGGTGATCGCCCCGCTGACCGCCACGGTGGGAGTCTGGCTATCGACCTGGGCAATCGTGCGTTGGGCCGTCCCTGCCTCGCGAATGCCGACGACCACCCCGGCCAGGGGCATGTTGGTGTTGGCATCGCGCAGAGTGCCGCTCAGGGTCGTTGGGGGTGGGGCGGGGGCAATCTGCGCGGGGAGGCTGAACGAGGGTATCCCCGTGCCCGCACCCCCGCCCGCCTGGGACTGGAAGTAGAAAAGCCCGGCAGCCGCCAGCACCAGCACCAGCAGGTAGGGCACCACATTCGGGCCGCTGCGGGTCTGCCGTCCGCCCCCACCACGTCCATAATCTGAGAAATAGCGCCGTTGCGGCACGGTCTCCTCCTGTTCGAGCGATCAGCGGGCCGGGGGCCAGGGGCGGACACAACCGCCACTCTTCGCGTGGTTGCCCGCCCCCTGGTCTCCGGTCCCTGATCCCTCCACTACTTGTAGGCGGGAGATTTGTACTTGTTCGAAGCGTCCCACATCAGCCAGCCCTCTGCATTGCTCTCTTCCGCAGCCTGGATCTGTACCTGGATACTGTGCGGGTCGCCCTCATAGTCCACGTCGTCGTACCAGTCGAACGCCTGGAGCCAGGGGCGATATTTGGCCCGTTGCCCGGCGATGCGCTCATTGGTATAGACCCCCGCCTGCTTAATAATCTCGTACGGATGGGCGTTGGGGTTGGCGAACCCCATTTCGCCGTTGGTGAAGTGCGACGGATAGATCATCGGAGAGACATAATCGGTATGGCCGATGATCCGCTCGAAGACCTGGCCGATCACCCCGTTCATCGGCTTGCCCTCCTGGTCCGGCCACACCGTGTAGCCGAAGATGTCCACCGACATAAACGTATCCGTTTCATCAAGCATATCGTGTGCCCTCGTTAAGAATTGCTCGATGTAGCGGGGCTTGCTGTCCTCATCGACCGGCACCGAGAACTTCTGGGAGGCCCAGCTATCGCCGGGGCCGGGATCGGAGGGGAAGCGGATGTAGTCGAATTGTAATTCGTCAAAGCCCAGTGCGCTGATTTCTTTCGCCAGCGACAGCACATAGTCCTGCGCCTTGGGGTTGGTCGGGTCGAGCCAGTGTTGCTGGCCCAGGTAGCCGCCGGTCCAGACCTTGCCGGTCTTGCTGCTCATCACCGCCAGGTCGGGGTTGGCGAGGGCGATGTTGGGCTGCATGAACGTGACCATGCGGGCGATGACATAGAGGCCATGGTCGTGCAGCTTCTGGATCACGCCCTTCACGTCGGGCATCACCAGATCAATCGCTTTGCTCTGGCGCACCAGCGGGATCTGGCTGTCATAGGCGACATCGGCGGGGTCGGTCTGCACGTTCAGGACGATGGTGTTGATCTCGGTATTGTCGGCAATCTTCATAATGTTGTCGTAGAGCGGGGGATAGGAGGACGCGTTGGCGGTCATGTACAGCCCTTTGACCACGAACGGCTTCAATTGCACATCCTGGGTCACGGCGTTGCCCACCTGGACTTTGGTCAGGGTATAGCCCGGCTCTTTCAAGGTCAGCGTCGCTTTGTCGGGCAGGTTTTCCAGCGTATAGCGCCCGTCCTCGTCGGTCACGGCGATAATCATATTGGGCAACACGCGGGCCTGGGGCATGATCGGCGTGGCGGTGGGCGTGGCCGTCGGCGGGATCGCGGTCGCCGTGGCGGTGGGGGCGGCGGGCGTGTCGCTCGGCGCGATCTCGGTGAACACGCCGGTCGCATGGATCGCCGGGAGGCTGCTCAGGCCGGGATTGATCTCGCGCCCGGTGGTCGTCACCGTTTCGGTCGGCGTGATCGGGGAGGCCGGGGCGTTGGGGTCGGGCAGGTCTACCCGCACAATCACGCCCTGAAGCGGAGCGCCGGTGTCGGCATCGGTGATCCGCCCGGATAGGACGGTGGGGCGCATCGCCAGATCGAGCGTGGCGGTGGTGCCCGTCGTGGCGGTCATTGCGGCGTAGCCTTTGGCTTCCACCCGCACCGGCACATTCTCCTCCAGCACGTCGAAGCGGAAGCCGCCGTTGGAGTCGGTGGTGGTGGTCTTGTCGCCCGCTGTTACCTGCGCGCCCACGATCGGAGATCCGTCATAGACGTTGGTCACATGGCCGGTCAGGGCGCGGGGGGTGGGGGTGGGTGGGACGGGAGTCTCGGTGGGCGGGGGCAGGGTGGCGGTGGGGGGGGGCGGTCCCGCTGTGTTGGTGGGGGCGGGCGGCACCGGGGTCGCCGCCGTTGTGCCCCCCAGCAGATCGCACCCGGCCAGCACCGGCACGAGTAGTAGCAGGGTGAGTAATAGCCCGCGCAACGGAGCGGGCGCGGGCACGGCCCCGACGCGCGCAAAGAGGGCCGGGGTGAAGCGCTCAGGCTTGACGGATTGTTGGCGGGCGTGCTGTCGTGCCCCGAACCATTGGCGCATGATTCCTCCTGGTGGTAAGCGGGGGCCGATTCGGCCCCCTACCCACGTGTATATAAAATGCAGACTCGGCGCTTATATTACGGCATCTGATAGAGTGGTGTCAAGGTTGGAGCAAATCGGCAGGTGCTCCACCCGCACAATCGGCCATTCGCGCGCCCTGGTAACAGGGCAGCGCGCCTGGGATTTGCCTTCTATTCATAACGAGACGAGTCGCCCGGCTGCTACGTCCTGTTGGCGGCGGGCTGATCG
>JBBSAN010000658.1:0-4430 GCA_038252265.1 Chloroflexia bacterium | reverse complement strand
GGGTCCTCTACACGACCACCCGTGCGCCAATCGCCGTTCCATTAGCCGTCGCCGCTTTCCCTACTAATTGATGGCCTGTGAAGAGGATCGGAACGGATTTGTACGCCAGCAACTATAAGGTATCGAATTCGAGATTCCAGCTCGCAAAATCAGCAATCCTGTGATAACGATAATTTTGCAGGCTCTGAAAGCCAGCGATCGGGCCTATCGCCAGTCAGAGAGCTGGCTTCAGCCTGTGATAATAGGAATTCTCACAGGCTTCTCCTCCATAATACTACAATCCATAGATACATCACGCTAACAGCTTGCGTGAAATATTACTTACTTCAGTCATGTTCTCTCAGCCAGAGTTTCTAACGTACAAATCCATTCCGATCCTCTTCACAGGCCTAAGAGTGCGCTTTGTCCGCGCGGCGGGCGGGCATGTCGGTGCCAGCTGCGTCACGGGCGACTAGCATAGATCCTTTCCTCTTCCTCGGAACACGGGAGGGCGGACCGCCCGTTCCCGCCCCACCTTATTCTACAACCCGGCAGACGGGCCAACGCGTTGAGCAGTGCTACTAGGCCAGGCCGCTCAGCGGGGTAGGCCAGCCGATCGCCGCATGGCCGTCGGGTATAGCACCCATACCAGAGGTTTGACGATTTGTCAATCAAGTCGAGCCCAGCGACCGGACAAGCCACCCGCCGAATACAGCAAAGTCGGCATAGACCGAGTAAAATGGCAATGGACGCGATGGCCGCCGGGCCAGACCGGCGGCCGTCAATCCTTTTGGAATGTGCGGAAGGGTCGGGAAGAAGCCCGGGCAGAAATCTTGCCGAGAGCGGGTGGGGTGCGCCCGACGCTGGGCATAGCGTGTCATAGGCGGCACTCAAGTTCGTGCGGGCGATCTGGGACACGCGGCACGTTGCTCTGCGAAAATGCAGCAGGACATGATATTGGTCGAGCCCAGGCTAGCACAAGGTCAGCAATTAGCGCCGCGCCGGGGTTGCGCAGTTGGGGAAGAACGCGGCAGCGGCGATCTTGCTCATCTGGCCGCGTGTCGCATTGGCGTTTGGACGGAAGTAGGGGCGATTACTCGGTGGAACGCAGGGCTCCCCGGGCCCCCCGCAAGGATACCCGCCACTGATCCCCCGTGCGGCCATCCGCTCAATGAACAGGTAGAAAGTGCTGCCAGGCGGGCTATCCTCGAACGTCTGCCCGCTCGGGGTCTCGGTCCAGCCCGCCGCGCCGCTGGTAATCTTGGAGAGTTGCCCGCGCGTCACGTTGTTGTTGGGGCGGAAGTAGGGCCGGTTGGCGGGCGCGAGGCACGGTTCCCCCGGACTCCCGCAGGGATAGCCGCCAATGATGCCCCGGCTCACGATGCGCTCGATGTAGACCCAGAAGGTGCTGCCGCCGGCCACGTCCGCGAAGGTTTGCTGCGTGCTCGGTACGGAATTACTGAAGCCCGCCGCCTGGGCGATGATCTTGCTCGTCTGGCCGCGCGTGATGTTATTGTTCGGGCGATAGTAGAGACCGGGACACGGCTCCCCAGGACCGCCGCAGGGATAGCCCCCCACGATGCCCCGGCAGACCAGGCAGCGGATGTAGGGGTAGAAGGGGCTGCCGAGGGGCACATCGGTGAACAGGACCAGGCACGGGGTGGGCGTCGCCAGGGGCGTGTTCGAGGCTTCTATGGACGGCGTGCTACTGGGTCTAGGCGTGGCACTCGCGCCTACTGATGTCTGCGTCGGCAGGGGTGGGGCGATCGGTGTATTGGTGGGTGGGCGCGTGCTCGTACTCGTCACAGAGTTGGTTGGCACCGGGGTGGCGGAGGAACCGCCCGCTGTCTGAGTCGGCTGGGGTGTGTTGGTTGGCGGCGGCGTATGAGTGCGGGTGTTGGTTGGCGGCGGCGTGTTCGTGCGGGTGTTGGTCGGCGTGTTGGTTGGTGTGTTGGTTGGCGGCGGCGTGTGGGTGTTGGTTGGCGTGTTGGTTGGAGGCGGCGTATTCGTGCGGGTGTTGGTCGGTGTATTCGTTGGCGTGTTCGTCACGCAGGAGGAAGGAGAGTAATGTTCCACCAGAGTTCCACCAGTGCTGGAGCTCCCCACAGCCCAAACATCCGTACGCGTCACGGCCACTATGCCTTCGAATCGGGAGGTACCTAAGCCGGGATCGGTACCGGGGACAATTGACCAAGTGTTCCCATCCCAATGTTCCACTAGCGCGGCATAGCCTGCGGCCCAGATATCATTGCTCGCTACTGCTGCCACACCGAATAGGTAACCAGGACCAGGGCTGGGCACGACCACCCAAGTGCTGCCATCCCAATGGACGATCAGCGTATATGCATTGAAAGAAGCGTCGCGATAAACGCCGACCGCCCACACATCGTTACTGGCCAATGCCACCACTTCGTAGAGGACATTGTCTTGGATACCAGGGCTAGGGCCGAGCATGATTGACCATACGTTACCATCCCAGTGGCCTATCAAGGTTTGGCGATCAGGGGTTTCCGCGTAACCAACCGCCCAGACATCGTTGCTCGCCCGAGCGCTCACGCTCTCCAGGAAATAAGCCCCGGTGGGGGGATTAGGGCTGGGGACAACCGACCAGGTACTGCCATTCCAGTGGACGATTAGGGTCTGAACCGGACCACTAGCGGCACTGGAATAGTATCCTACAGCCCAAACATCGTTGGACGCAACGACAGCAACCCCGGTCAGTTCGTTAGAGTAGATGCCAATATTAGGGCTAGGTATGATCGACCAAGTGCTGCCGTTCCAATGCTCAATGAGTGTCCGCCAGGAGCTGCCAACAGTACTATACCATCCAACCGCCCACACATCGTTGGTTGCTACGGCTGCTACTCTTAGGAGGAGAGTGTATTGGTCCCCGGCATCTGGACTGGGAACGACAGCCCAAGTGCTACCATTCCAATGTGCCGTCAGAGTATGAAACGGGTTGTCTCCGTAATAACCCACAGCCCAAACATCGTCGCTCGCTATAGCTGTCACCGCCTGAAAGTTAGAGCCAAAGGCAGGATTCGGGCTGGCTACCACATTCCATGCTAGTCCACACACCGGGGTCGGGGTCTTGGTACTCGTCCCGGTGGGCGTGGGAGTTCTCGGCTGACTGGCGAGTTGCACAGCCGCGAGCGCGTTGATCCGCCCATACCCGTAATATTCGTCCCATCCCGCGCTCCCCAGGTCGATTGCCGTCTGGGTGATGATGCTTTCCACGTCATCGGGACCCAAAGCGGGATTGACAGAGAGAATAAGCGCGGCCAGGCCCGAAACGAACGGGGCGGCAGCGGACGTTCCGCCAAAATCCGTACTGTACTCCCCCGCGCCGTATGCTGATCCCGGAAGATTGGTAGACCTGATAGTACTACTGCCTGGAGCCATGACATCCAGGCGGGGTCCGCCACCACTGCCACGATAGTCGGAAGGCCATCCGCACGTCTGCGGGTTGCATCTTTCATCTAAGGAATTCACGGCTCCCACAGCGATGACATGATTGAATGCCGCAGGAAACACAATGCTAGCCGGGTCGCTATCGCTAGGGATTACCAAATATTCATTGTTGTTGCCTGCCGCAGCGACCATGACCACACCTCTGTTGTAGACGTAGTCTATGAAGGCTTGTATGTGCGTCGCCGGGTCAGGATAGCCAGCATCTAAAACGTTGCCGCCGAAGCTCATACTGATGATATCAGCTCCATGATTCGCTGCCCATAACATGCCATCGATAGCATCCAGCGTTGTATAAGTTGCAGTAATGGCTATCTTCACAGGCATTATCTTGCAGCCCCAACAACTACCAGCGACACCGAGTAGGTTGTTTGTCTCGGCGGCTACGATGCCCGCGGTGTTCGTTCCATGTCCATAGCCGTCGGCCACATTAGCAGAACCGTCTATTTCGTTGATGCCGGTGCCTGTGTTCTTGCTCCCGATGTCAGGGTGATCGAGATCTAAGCCAGTATCGAGTACCGCGACGACGATGTTGGAACTGCCGGTGGTGGTGAGCCAGGCTGACTCGAACTGTAAATGGTCGTCGTGGAAGGCCCATTGATCTGCATAGTATGGATCAAGCGGACTGTTGCCTGTGCGTTGCGCCCTCGGCTTGCTTGATACGGCGGGCGTTGGCAGTGCAACTGGACCATCGAGATAAAGGTAATAGTTGGGCATGGCGAACTCGACTTCGCCCGTGGCAGTCAGTGTGGAGATGGCCGAGTGTAGATCGGCTTGGATGGGCAGGTCAAGGATGTAATAGCGGTCAATCTCGGGGAAGTCCACGGGTTTCTCGCCTTTGGGCCAGTCGATGAAGGGCTTGATCTGCAGCGCGCCCAGTTGGGCAAGGGCCGCGTTCAAGTTCCGGGATGTGGTGGTCATGTGCGGAGAGTCGACTTGAACGGAGGTTTTGAGTTTAACCCAAAGTTCGCCAGTCACGAAGC
>JBBSAN010000657.1:0-4443 GCA_038252265.1 Chloroflexia bacterium | reverse complement strand
TGCCGGGCACATCATCTTTACCAAAGATCCCTATGCGGCGGACCTGACCTTGCGCCTGCTGGGCGACAACCTGCACTGGCAGAACCACGAGGCTTGGGTCTATTCGCACGACACCTACACCCTCTACCCGTTCCAGGCCAACACCTACGGCCTGCCGGTTGAGGTGGCAAAGGACTGCATCCTGGGCCTGGTCGAAGCGCAGCGGCAGTGGCCGGAGGGCGGCGGGGGGGGCCGCCAACTTCTACGAGTTTATGCACCGCCACTGGGGCGAAGGTATCTGCAAGCATTTTATGGAGGCGTACAACCAGAAGCTGTGGACCGTGCTGCTGACCAGCATGAGCCACGACTGGCTGGGGGGGCGCGTACCGATGCCCTCGCTGCCCGAAGTGATCGACGGGGCGCTGCGCCAGGGCACCAAAGCGATGGGGCCGAACGCCCGCTTTGGCTACCCGCTCCACGGCGGCTTCCAGAGCTTCATGAACGCCTTCTTGCCCGGCGTGCCCCATGTGCGGGTGAACACCGCCGTCACCATGATCGATGTACGCCGCCGCCGCCTGGTGCTAGACCATACCGAGGAAGTCGGCTATGATCAGCTTGTCTCGACCATGCCGCTGCCCGAACTGGTGCAGATCATCCCCGACGCCCCCCGCGCCGTGGTCGAAGCGGCGCGGGGGCTGGTCAACGTGCCGGTCTACTGCGTCAACCTGGGCATTGATCGCCCCGACGTGACCGAGAAGCACTGGATCTATTACCCCGAATACGACTACCTGTTCCAGCGCATCTTCGTCCAGGGCAACGCCTCGCCCTACGTCAAGCCGGAGGGCACCAGCAGCCTGACCCTGGAGATCAGCCGCTCGCCCTACAAGCGGGTGGACCGCGACGGCCTGCTGGAACACGGTATCGCCGACACGATCAAAACCGGCCTGATCACCCCCGACGATACCATCCTGGTCGCCAACGTGCTCGATCTCCAGTACGCCTATGTGGTCTACACGCCCGACCGCAAGCAGCGGGTAGAAACCGTGCGCCGCTGGCTGCGCGAACACGATATCCATATCGCCGGGCGCTTTGCCGAATGGGAATATTACAACAGCGACGGCGCACTCCTGGCCGGGTGGCGGGTGGCGCACGAAATCCAGGGTGCCCCGCTCACGCCCGACATGGTGGTCCACGCGGTGCCTGCGATCCCGGCCACGCCGCCGCGCCGCTCGCTGGCCGAGCCGGTGATGGCGGGGTATCCTGCCGATGGTAACGGGCACCGGGTGGATCTGCCCGTGCCGGTGGGGACCGACCTGAACGGCAACGGTGCCCACAGCAACGAGCCGGGAGCCTGATCGCGCTACGATGTGGGGCCACCGGATCATTCCGGTGGCCCCGTTCTGTGTTATGTGTGTTATGATAGACGGGGTTGTACGGTTACAGCCGGTCTATTACTGTTATCAAAAGGAGTACCCTATGTCAGCAGAAAACGGGGTGGCCCCCAGTGCGCCCCTCACCCCGGAGCAAATTGATGCGTTCTTTGATCGCTATGGCTGGAGCTACGAACGCGCCGAAGATGTCGAGAACGTCTGGCATACCGACTTCGGGGATGAGCAACTCGACTTCCAGATCTATGTGCAGTTGAGCGACGAGTGGGTGATCTTCACCGTCTACCCGTTCACCGTGCGGCCCGAAGGGGCGGCGCGGACCCGCGTAGCCGAGCGGCTGGCGACCCTGAACGACGAACTGACGCTTGCCAAAACGGGCATTGACGAGGATGGGGACACCTTCTTGACCGTGGAACTGCCCGCCGAGGACTTCGCGTTCAGCCACTTTCGCGCTGCACTGGATGCCCTGGTCGAGGCGGCCCCCGCCGCCCACCTGGAACTGACCCTGCTGGCAACGGGCGGCTAAGACGAACGCGGCGGGCGGAGTGGGGAGTGCGGATTAACGAGACGTTTCTAAAACGCCCATTCCGCACTCCGCACTCCGCATTCCGCATTTGCTCTACTGTTCGACTTTATTAACCAGATCGCCGGTCAACGCATCGAGGGTGAGCTGGATCGCGGTCTCCCCTTTCAGGATGCGGACCTGCACGACCGGGTTCTGGTAGGAGGATACCCCGACGTTTTCCGCCGACGCATAGTAGACGATCTTGACCTGGGTGTCCGTTCCCATCTCGTAGTTGAGCGCCTTGACTTTATCAATGATCGCCGGGGAGTCGATGGCCTGCTCCAGCAGCGGGCTATGGGCCTTCACCTGGTCCAGAATGGGGCCGCTCACCGCGCCGTTCAGCCCTTGCGTCTGGGTATCCACGCTGCTGACGCTGATCAACTGGCGGTGCTGCCCATCGGGGGTGATGAAGGTGAGGGTCCAGGCCCCCGCGCCCGGTCCCGTCGGGGAGACCAGCGAGGCCAGTTCCAGCAGCGCATCGGCGTTCCACGCTTTGGCTTCGGGCAGCGCCTTGGTCAGGGCGGTTTTGAAGGTGAGCGGGGTGCCCCCCGTCTGGAGCGCCGGGCCGATGGCGACGGATCGCGAGGGCTGGGTGGGCAGCGCGGTCGGGTCGGCGGCGACCGTCGTGGGGTTGATGGCCCCGGGTGTCGCGTTGGTGGCGGCTACCGGTGTCGGGTTGGCGGGAGTGTTATTGTCGCAGGCGGCGGCCAGCAGCCCGATCAAGGCCAGCAGCACGAACCAGCGCCCGCTGGGGAACAGCCGAGATAAAATACGCATCAGAACATTTCCCTCTCTACATCATACGTGATGACTGTATAAACGACTTGATAATAGCGTGGACAACGTGTCCTGTTACCCTGGTGCCTGCCCAACCCAGGCCGGTGATCTCCTTCTACTATACAAACCCTGGCACGTTTCTGTCAACCGGACGCGAGCAATGAGCAATGAGCGATGAGCAATGAGAGGCCGCCGCCTTTATTGTCCACTGTCCCTCATCACTACTTATCGGCCCGCGCCCTTGTCCTTCGTCCCTCACTTTTCATCGCTCATTGCTCATCGCTCATTGCTCATTACTCGTCTTCTGGTATAATGACCCTACCTAAACCCCGGAGGTGCTCTCAATGACGCTTGCCCCCCAAACGGGCCGCATGGCCGCGCGTGTAACCGGCTTCGGCACATCGATCTTCAGCGAGATGAGCTGCCTGGCCCGTGAACACCACGCGGTGAACCTGTCGCAAGGCTTCCCCGACTTCGATCCACCCGCCTGGGTGCGCGACGCGGCCAAGGCGGCCATTGACGCGGGCGCGAACCAGTATGCGGTCAGCCACGGCCAACCCCGCCTGCGGGCGGCCATCGCCGGGCACGCTGCCCGCTATTCTGGCCTCCACTACGACGTGGACACCGAGATCACGGTCACCAGCGGCTGCACCGAGGCGATCTTCGACACGATCCTGGCGCTGGTCAACCCCGGCGACGAGGTGGTCGCGTTTGAACCCGCCTACGATAGCTATGGCCCGGCGGTGGTCATGGCCGGCGGCATTCCGCGCTTTGTACCCCTCCGCGCCCCGGCCTGGGACTTCGACCCGGCGGAACTGGCCGCCGCGATCACCCCGCGCACCCGCCTGATCTTGCTGAACACCCCGCACAACCCGACCGGCAAGGTCTTCACCCGCGCCGAGTTGGACGGGATCGCCGCGCTGGCCCAGGCGCACGACCTGATCGTCGTCACCGATGAGGTCTACGAGCATCTGGTCTTCCCGCCTGCCCAGCACATCTCCATCGCCACCCTGCCGGGGATGCGCGACCGGACGATCACCCTGAGCAGCGCGGGCAAGACGTTCAGCCTGACCGGCTGGAAGATCGGCTGGGCCATCGCACCCCAGAATCTCACGGCCGGCGTGCGGGCGGCGCACCAGTTCCTGACCTTTGCGACCGCGACGCCTCTTCAATACGGGGCCGCGGCGGTCATTGAAAACCCCGGCGCAATCATCGAGCAGTACAAAAGTCTGTTTCGGCGCAACCGCGATGTGCTGGCAGAGGCTCTGACCGACCTCGGCTTCCGGGCGTTTCCATCCGACGGCACATACTTCATCATGGCCGAACACTCCAAGGTGAGCGAGAGATTCGGCGCCATCGATGACCGCGAATTCTGCCAGAAGATGATCGAACGCTGCGGCGTCGCGGCGATTCCTCCCAGCGTGTTCTACGAGAACCGGGAGCATGGCAAAGCGTTTGTTCGCTTTGCATACTGCAAGAAGACGGAGACGATCGATCAGGCCGTGGGCAGGCTGGGCGCGCTGCGCGAATAGGGGGATGCTGTTCGATTGCCGGGACCGACGATTTCGCGAGTCGCAGTGGTTGCCGTGGCTGCCTGGTGGCGGGTGCTTTAATGGTTGAACGTGAGGCACAACTCCGAAACCTGTTATCAGCGGCGCAGCAGGCCGCGGACCCGCGGCATGCGCTTCGGCCTCACCTCGAGCAACTGGTTCACCAACTGCCGGAGTCGTTTGC
>JBBSAN010000656.1:0-4447 GCA_038252265.1 Chloroflexia bacterium | reverse complement strand
GCGCCGCCGGGAGCCTCGTCCATCGCGTAACCGGCGGACGCGCCCTCGAACTCCACCGGGGCGGCGGCGATGCGCGCCGCGTCCTGCACCACCGGGCGGTCGGGGATGTGCGACGAGGCCAGGTCGTAGATGAACGAGATCGGCTGCCCGGCGACGAGCGTCACCCGCACATCTTCCAGATCTTCTTCCAGCCGGTTATCGAATAGCCCCCAGCCTTGCAAGAGCAGCTTGCCGGTGCGCGGGGCGGGCGCGGCGTCTTTGGCGGGGGTGGGCGCGGCCTCGGCCTTCTCCGACTCGGCCACCAGCCGGTAGCTGACCCGCCAGGTGGGGCTGGGCACGAGGTAGGAGACGGACAGGTCGTGTTCGCCGGGGCTGAGCCGCACGGTGACGGGGCGATGGCCCTCCTCGCTGCGGCTGGTGTCGAGGAAGTAGCGCAGGTCTTGCCCGGCGCGGTCCTCCAGCAAGAACACCTGCCGCACCTCGTTCAGCGGCAGCACGATCACGGCCCCGCTCGTATCTTCGAGCAGCGTCACCAGCGCCCGGCGCACAGGGCTGTCGTCGGCCCCCTCCACCCCCAGCAGCCGCCCCTGGCGCGTCTCGGCTTTTGTGCCCTCGCCCAGCACCAGCCGGACGGACCAGCCGCGCAGGCTGCGCAGCAGGTCGAGCAAGCTGTGCTCCGGCGACAGCTTGATCGGGCTTTCGGCCAGCAGCGCCTCCTGGTCGGCGGGGGTCTGGTAATGGATGCCCAGGATCGGCCCGCCCGCCCGGTCCAACACCAGCAGGCTTTTCAGCGCATCGTTCACCTCGTCGGCCCGGAAGACCAGTTGCACCTCCTCGCCCTGCACGGTGCCCTGGCGCTCCACAAACCCCACCCCATGCTTATATAGGGTCAACCGGCGGATCGGCAAGCTCGTTTCATTCGCCATTTCAGTTCCTTTCAAAATTAAGAAGGATGAATTAAAAAGTAAGAAGGGGCGCTGTTCAAACCTTGGCGTCCTACTGATGCGTCCTTCTTACTTTTTAATTCATCCTTCATCCTTTCCGTCACATCGGCCCCGGCGTAGCTCCGACCACGTTGCCCCGCACGGCGGCGCGGGAGCGGTCGGAGTGCCCGTCCTGCGGCTGGGGGCGCATCTGGATGCCGTACTTCGGTTGCAGGGTTGCGCGCAGGACTGTCTCCACCCGCTGCCCCGGCACCAGATCGAGCCGGACCCGTTGCAGCACCATCGCCAGCACCGTCTTGATCTCCAGCATGGCGAACGGCGCGCCGATGCAAGAGCGGCCCCCGGCGGCGAACGGGATATAGGCATAAGGCGGCGGCGGCGTGGCTCCGGCCTCAAAGCGTTCGGGGCGGAACGTCTCCGGCTCTGGGAACTGGCTGGGCATGTGGTGGCTGACATAGGGCGAGTATTGCACCAGATTCCCGGCCTCAATCGTGTAGCCGTGCCACTCGAACGTCTCGCGGGCCATGCGGTTGAACACCGCGATGGGCGGGTAGAGGCGCAACGACTCTTTCGCCACCTGCTCTAAATAGGGCAGCCGGTCCAGGTCGGCAATGGTGGGCGGCTGGCCGTGCAACGGCTCCAGGTCGGCCAGCAGCTTCGCCGTCACCGCTGGATGCTGGGCCAGCAGGTAGAACGCCCAGGCCAGGGCGTTGGCGCTCGTCTCGTGCCCGGCCACAAAGAGGGTGGCGAGTTGGTCCTGAATCTGGGCGCGGGTGAGTCGGTTGCCGTCCTCGTCCCGCGCCGCCACCAGCATCGAGACCACATCGCCGGTATCGCATTCGTCGCGCTCATACTGGTCAATGACCGCACCCAGCGTCGCATGGATCTGCCGCAACGCCCGCCGCAGGGTCGCGCCGTGGGTGAGGCCGGGCACATCGAGCGGCACCCGGTCGAGCAGGATGCGGACGGGGTTGTTCAGCGTTTCCATCTGCACCGCTACCGCGCGGCCCAACGCCCGCGCCCCCTGGCTGAGGTCCATGCTGAACAGGGTGCGCCCCAGGATGACCAGGGCCAAATCGTGCATCGCCCGGGCCACATCCAGCGGCACGCCGGGCGTCCAGCCGTCGAGCATCCGCGCCGTCGCCTCCACCATCACCTGCTGGTAGGTGGCGATACGCCCCCGGTGGAAGGCGGGCAGCATCAGGCGGCGCTGCCGCTGGTGCTCCGGGTCGTCAATAAACAGGAGGCTCTCGCCCACCAGCCAGCGCGCCCCCAATCGGTCGGCCAGCGCAGCAACGCCGAATTTACTCGCCCCCTTGACCAGTACGAAGCGGTTCGCCGCGGCCCCCAGCAGCACCGCCCCGCGCAACCCTGGCAGGTGGAACCCTAGCACCTCGCCATAGCGCCGATAGCTCCCCATCATAAACCCCAACGGATCACGCAGCGCCGGGACGAGATGCCCCAGCCCCGGCCACTCCGGCGGCCCTGGTGGTCGTCGCCCCACCCGCGCACCTGACGCCATCATGATTCCTTTCGGGCGGAATTAAGAAGGATGAATTAAAAAGTAAGAAAGACGGATGTTCCCGCACAACCTCTTTTTAATTCTTACTTCATCCTTCATCCTTCCGTCATGGTGGGCCGGGAGTCGCACCGACCACGTTGCCCTGCACGGTGGCCGGGGAGCGGGTCGTTTGCCCGTCCTGCGGCTGGGGGCGCATCTGGATGCCGAAGCGGGGCTGGAGGGTGGTGCGGACCACCGCCTCCACCGTCTGCCCGGCGACCAGATCGAGCCGGAAGCGTTGCACCAGCATCGCCAGCACGGTCTTGATCTCCATCATGGCGAACGGCGCGCCGATGCAGGAGCGCGGGCCGCCGCCAAAGGGGATGAAGGCATAGGGCGCGTGATCCTCGCCGTGGTCGGGGTCGAACCGCTCCGGCTGGAACGTCTCCGGGTCGGCAAATTGCGAGGGGATGCGGTGGCTGACGAACGGGGAGTAGGTGATAATGTCGCCGTCATGGAAGGTGTAGCCCGCCCAGTCGAACGGCTTGACGACCTGGCGGGTGAGGCTGAAGGCGGGGGGATAGAGCCGCAGCGCCTCTTTGATCACCTGCTCCAGATAGGGCAGCTTTTCCAGGTCGGCAGGCAGGGGGGCGGCTCCACCCAACACGCCGCTGACTTCGGCCAGCAGCTTGGCCGCTACCGGGGGGTGCTGGGCCAGCAAATAGCAGGTCCAGGCCAGGGCGTTGGCGCTCGTCTCGTGCCCGGCCACGAACAGCGTCACCAGGTGGTCACGCATCTGCAAGGGGAGCAGGCGGCCCCCTTCTTCGTCGCGCGCCGCCACCAGCATCGAGACCACATCGCCGGTATCCAGCCCGCTCTTTTCGTGTTCAGCAATAATCTCGGCCAGCGCGGTGAAGATCTGGTGCTGTGCCCGGCGCACGCTGGCCCCGTAGCCCACGCCGGGCACGTCGAACGGCAGCCGGGCAAAGGCGATGCGGAACGGGTCGTTGACGGTCTGCACCAGCACCGCGACGGCGTCGCCCAACGCCTGGGCCGCGCCGGCCAGATCGCGGTTGAACAGGGCGCGCCCGACGACGATCAGGGCCAGGCGGCGCATCTCACCCGCGATATCCAGCGGCTTGCCGGGGGTCCATTCGCCCAGCACCTGCTCGGTCGCCTCGCGCATGATCCGCTGGTACTCTTCGATCCGTTTGCGGTGAAAGGCGGGCATAATCAGCTTGCGCTGCTGGCGGTGGGCCGGGTCGTCAATGAACAAAACCCCCCGGCCCACCAGCCAGGTGGCCCTGGCGCGCTCGTACAACGGCTCCACGGCAAAATGGTCCAGGCCGTCCACGAGGATAAAGCGGTTGGCTGCCGCCCCGTGCAGCACCGCGCCGTGGAAGCCCATAAAGTTGATCCGTACCACATCGCCATAGGTGCGGTAGTTACGCATGGCGGTGCGGATCGGGTAGCGCAGGTTGGGGACCAGCGTCCCCAGGAACGGTAGCCCGGCGGCTCCGGGAGGGAGAGGGTTTGCCACGGCTAGCGTCCCTCCCCTGGAGTGAAGCGACCGATCACCCCGGTGTCAGCCGTATTCAAGCGTCGTTGCGGCGAATGTACAGGCACGGTCCCACCTCACAAGCGTGATTGTGGGCACAGTATAGCACCTGCTTTGCGGGGGTGTCAACGTGAAAAAGGGGCGGGGGCCTTGTGTAGCGCCCGCCCCTGTGCCGTTGGCTGAATGGGGTGCCCGCCTAGCGGACGGCGATCCTCCGCCGCCGGGCGAGCATCCCGGCGCTCACGCAGAGCAGGCCCAGCACCAGCAGTCCTCCGACCCCCGCCGGGTCGCTATTCCCGCTGCGCGGCATCCCCGGCATGGGGCTGACCACGGGCGGCGCGATGACGGGCGGCTCGGTCGTCGGTATGGGCATGGTGGTCGGCATCCCTGGAACCGCCGCGCCAAACAGGCTGGGCAGGGTCCCCGTCGCGGCGGGCACTTCGG
>JBBSAN010000655.1:0-4456 GCA_038252265.1 Chloroflexia bacterium | reverse complement strand
GGGGGTGCGGGGGGGGGGGGAGCCTCCTCGGGCCCGTGCAGGTCGGCTTCGGCGTCGGCCAGTGACCATTGCTGGGTCTGGTGGGTATACGGGTCCTCCCAGGCGGGGGCGGGCTCCGCCTCTTCCGGAGCACTTGCCGGGGTGGGGGCCTCCCCGGCCGCTGCCTGACCGGACCAGACCGGGGTGGCGGGCTGGTCCGGCTCCTCGCTGTGCCAGGTGTCGGCTTCGGTGGGGGTCTCGCGGTGCCCCGGCACGCGCCCACCATCGGGCGCGTCCCCGGCCCACGCGCGGTCGCCGTTCCAGTGGGCATCCTCTGGGGTATATTCCTCCCACGGTTCCGCCGCTTCGGTGTCATCGCCGCTGCGTACCAGTGTCTCGGCCACCCAGGGGTGACTGGGATCGAGGGTCAGGGTTTCCAGGCTTTGCATCTCGCCGGTCGCCGGGTGGCGGAACGGGCGCGAGCCGCGTTGGAACAGCCCTCGCGTGACCGCATCGTTCACCAAGGCGCGCACCTCGTACATCGGCAGCGGCAGGATGCCCGACGCGGTCAGGTGCCGGGCAATGTAGGAGCGGATCATGTAGGCGCTGCGCCCCTCTAGTTGGGCGATGGTGTCGATGAAGCGCACCCGCTCGTCAGGGGTCAGGTCTTCCAGGCTCGACGGAGCACCCGCCGGGGTCACCTGCGGCTCCTCGCCCGGCAGCGACACATAGTCCACGCCGTCAATGACGCTCAACCGCACAATGCCGCGCCGCTCGGCTTCCTGCAAAAACTCTTTGAACTTGAAGAAGCCGTACTGCTCCACATCGAACTGCCCCAGCCGCCGCCACAGGCCTTCCTGCACATTGGGGAAGACCAGCTTGCGCCCGGCACTGCGCAGGTCGCGGATCACCTCGACCAGCATCCGGTAGGCCTGCTCCAGATCGCGCCCTGGCTCAGGGGCACGCGGCGCAGGCGCGGCCCCGGCATAGCGATTGCCCGCCGGGAGGTGTGGCGTGGGCCGTCCCAGCGCGATCCGCAGTTCCCGCACTTCCTGCCGCAGGTTGACGATCTCATCACTGAGCCGCACCAGGGTCGAACGCAGCCAGGTAGGAACGTCGGCGGTATCCTCATCTTCCACCACGGCATCGGGCAGGCGCTGCACGCCCAGGTGGCGGGCCAGCCGCTCGATGGCGGCGGCAGTCAGCGGCACCGGGTCGCGCGGGATGAAGGTAGTCAGGCTGTCCAGGCAGCGCTCGTAGCCATCGAAGCGCCAGGTGAAGCTGTCGGTCTGAAGCTGGTTATCGGGGTGAGCCACCGGGAGCACCAGGCGCGGGAACACCGTCGGCACGTCGCTCCACGGCTGGTCCGGCTCCTGGATCAGGGCGCGCATACTGCCCAGCCAGCTTTGCATGGTCCGGGCGGTGTTATAGGCCTGCTGGATCGGGTTCTGGTCACGCGGGTTCGAGACGGGCAAGATGCGCCAGGAGCCGGGGTTTTCCTCGTACTCCCACGGGCCATTGATCGTGCCGCGCAGGCGGCGGCGCTCCATTTTCACTTCCAGACAGAAGATACAGGGTTTGACCAGGTCTTCGCGGATGACCAGAAAATCCACCTGGCGCTGGCCCCGCAGATTAGGAATTTGAAACTCTACGAACACATGATAGTTGTCGCCCAGGCGACGTAATGCATCCATTAAGCCGCGATCGGCGGCCTCCTGGTTGCCCATATAAATTTTCGCCATGATTCTTTCGTCCCCCTGAAGTTAAGAAGCAGGTGGACGCGCTGGTGAAGCGGGCCGGGGAGGGATAGGGTACCGTGTGCCGAATGCAGCCACGAACGATCAGGGAGAAGATCCCCGCTGGACCCACCACAAGGTCCGCAGGTCGGTAAAACAGATCGTCCGGCTGATAAGCGCAGAGAAGCCCAAATAGAGAAGCTCTAGACCCTTCCCGGTACTCGATAAACTCGAAGAACCCGCGCATTCACGCCAGAGCGTGCCACGCAAAAGATAAAGATAGTTCGATAGATTCCGCCAGCCAACCATCAGCGTCGAAGCCGGAAGACAAGCCGCACGATAAGACAGAAACAAAGGCTTGTTCGCGCCCCTTCCCTGCGCCAGAACGATAAGCGGCGACCCCACCGACAGGTGGCGCAGAGCCGGCCCGGCTGACGGGCAGTGCTGGGGCCATTATACACCAAACCGGCCCGCCTGGGTAGGGAATCGCCCACAGACAACAAGGCCGCGGCACATTGGGGGATAGAGGTTGTTGCCGTAGCGGCGCACCCACGTGTGCGCCTGGTGGGCGTCTGTGATCGCCGCGCCGCTCCATTGTGTTGCCGCCCACATCGGCGCTGGCCCCGCCAATCACCGGAACAGCCCCGCACCGATCAAGTGCTGCCGGGGGGTTGGGCCTGCCGCATCCGCGCCAGCAGCGGTTGCAGGCCGGGATAGTCGGCGGGCAAGGTGGCAACCCAGGCTTTGACGGCGGGCCAGTCCCGCTGCGCGTAGGCGTTCACCAGGGCATGGAAGCGGGCCTGCGGCACCAGCGGCGCGGGCGGATGCGCCTGCATTTCGGCCAGCCATTCCGCGTATTGTGGGGTGAGCCGGGCATCCGGCGTGAGGGTTTCGGCGTTCTCGATCAGGGTTGCCAGCGCCGGAGTGCCATCGTCCAGGGTGCCCCACTGCGCCAGAGTGCTGACGATGGCGGACAGATCCATCACGGGATCATCCTCGCGGAGAATGGTGCCGACGACGGCGGGCGGCAGGTCGAGCAGCAGCAGATCGCGGTTGCGCCGCTCGGCGTAGGCGGGGATGGCCGTCAACGTGGCGACGAGCTGATCCGTCCAGCTACCGCCCGCATCCACCATATAGCTTTCGGGTTCGAGGGCGCGGGCGATATGATCCGGGGAACCATCCCGATGGGGCGGCAAGGACGGGCTATTCGCCGGGGGGGTGAGCGCCTGCTCGGCGTCCGCAATCAGCGGTTGGATCGAGGAGGGCGGCGGGGGTTTCTGCTTCGCCAGGCGCAACACCTCGTCCCACTGCTGATCGGCCCAGGCCGCCGCGATCTTGTCGGCGATGATCTTGCTCTCCTGCAACCCGGTTTCGGCGCGCTGCACCAGGGGAGCCAGGCCGGGATAGTCGGAGGGCAGGCCGTGCGCTAGCTCGATCACCCGGTCATAGTCCCCGGCGCGAAACGCGGTCACCAGTTCGGCAAACTGCGCGGCGCGCTCGGCGGGGGGTACCAGCAGGCTGGCCGGGGCCGGGTCGGTGAGGATGGTCGCCCCCGGAGCCAGGTCGCGTTGCACGGCCACCAGGATCTCCCCCAGCTTCGCCTCCTCCGCCGACCCATGCACCAGATCTTGCGCGTTCTCGATCAGCAGGACCAGGGGTGGTTTGCTGCCGTCGGGGGTTTCCCACCCGGCGGCAGTGACGATCATGCTGTTCAGGTCGATGCTGGGGATGGTGCTCAAGGGCACGTTGGCCCGCAAGCTGGGCGGCCAATCCAGCATCAGTTGGCCGCGCACCGCCTGGTCGTTGATATTCGGCAGATCCAGCAGCGCCGCCGCCAGACTGCGGCGCGTCTCCCGTTGTAGCTCCGGCACGGTCTTCTCACCCTTTCCCACCAGCCCACAGTACAGGTTGAGGGGCGGCGGGCCTGATTATAGCACCCGCTTGTCCCCCTCGCAAGCGGCGGGTATAATGCGCGTATGCACATCGGCATCAACGCCCACCTCCTGGCGCGCACCGGCACCTACCGCGAGGCCGGGCTGAGCAAGCACATCGCCGCGCTCGTCCGGCACCTGCTGGCGCTGGACACCCCCCACCACTGGACCGTCTTCGTCGGCAAGGATCAGCGCCCGCCCTGGCTGCTCCCCACGCCCCGCGTCACCGTGTGCGAAAGCCGCGTGCCCACCCTGCGCCCACCCCTGCGCATCGCCTGGGAGCAGACGATCCTGCCGTTCGACGCGGCGCGCTATGGGCTGGATGTGCTGGCCTGCCCGGTCAACGTGATCCCCGTGCTGCCCACCCCACCCGCCGTCGTCACCGTCCACGATCTGGTCTTCCTGCGCTACCCCGACCGCTTCCGGCGGAGCAAGCGGCTCTACTTGCAGGCGCTCACCGGCCTGTCGGTGCACCGGGCGCAGCGAGTCATCGCCGTGTCGGAATGTACCGCCAATGACATTGTGGAATTGCTGGGGTTGCCCCGCCGCCGGATCACCGTCATCCCCAACGGCCTCGACAATCCCAGCCTGCGCCCGCTGCCAGCGGACGAGATCGCCGCGTTTCGCCGGGCGAAGGGGCTGCCCGACCGGGTGATCTTCTACGTCGGCACGTTGGAGCCGCGCAAGAACCTGCCCGCCCTGATCCGCGCCTACGCCGCCATCCGCGCCGAGACGGGGGCCACGCTGGTCCTGGCCTGGGGCAATGGCTGTTTCTATGACGAGATCTTCCGCACCGTGCGTGAACTGGGG
>JBBSAN010000654.1:0-4465 GCA_038252265.1 Chloroflexia bacterium | reverse complement strand
CGGGGGTCGCGGTTTCTGCCGGGGGTGGGGGTGGGGGTACGGGCGTGTCCGTCTCCACGACAGGCGGCGGGGGCGGAACCGGCGTGTCCGTCTCCACGACAGGCGGCGGGGGCACCGGGGTGTCCGTCTCTGCTACGGGCGGTGGGGGCGTATCGACCACCCCGGCGACGCCGGTGGGCGTGGGGTTTACGGGCGGGGGCATCACGGCGATGGTGGTGGGCGTGGGGAACCCCCCAATGGGGGTAACCGCAGGCGGGGGTGCCCCCTGCGCCGGGTACTGGATCGCGCCCACAATAATCACCACCGCAATGATCAGGGCCACCGGGATGACCGTCGCCAGGGTAATCTGTCGGCGCTGTGCATTTCGCTCCACAAGACTCCTCCTTACCCCATCTACAAGGTTGCCCACAGGCCGCAAGACGCCTGCCTCTGCCGTGGTCGCCGCGTCTGGCGCTGGCTCGTCGGGAGCCATGAGCAAGGCGGCGATCGCGGGACGCGCCGGTTCCGGTTCCGGTTCGGCGCTGAACCGTCCAGCGGGGGCGGCTAGATGGGCCACCCGACCGGCGTCATAATGATCGCGCTGGAAGGTTTGCTGCCATTCCAGGCGGCGCTCGGGCGGTTGAAACTCGGTTTCTTTGGTAACCCGCGAGGGGGTGATCGACTCTGGCTCCTGCTCGCGGGACGCGGCCACAGCGGCGCTGATCTGCTCCAGCCCGTGGCGGGCCACCGGGTTGTCGGGGTTCAGCGCCAGCACCGCCACCAGGCAATTTAGCGCCTCCTCGGGGCGGGGTGCCGCACTGGCTCGCCAGAGCCAGGCCTGCTCACTGCTCGGATCGGCCCGCGTGGCCGTGTTGAAGTAGTAGTACGCCGTGCGCTGATTGCCGGCCCGCGCCGCCGCAACTCCCCGATCGATTGCTTCCTGGGCTTCCATACGATCCTTATCCGGCGGCCCGGCCTCGTCCCTTTGCGGGTCGGCTTGTCATAACTACTGTATCATGTTTTGCCCCGCCGCGCAAGAGGGCGGACGAGGGGTCGGTGGTCAGTGGTCAGTGGTGGTGGTCCGCGATTGGTTGGAGTTGTTATCTGTACAACGCTCGGCAGTGCCGCTGGTTGTTGGCATCCGCCCACTGTACCGGCAAAGGCCAAGTCCGTATTGCTTACTGTATCGGCTGTTTACTACGCTAGATATAGAGGCGGCGCTCCAGCCCGGGTGGCGGGGGCTGGCGCTTTCTGCGTTGGCATCGCGGTTGTTCCAGTTGTAAACCAAGGTAAGGAGAGAGATAATGACCCAACGATTCGTGTGGCTGCTCGGCGGGCTGGCGGTCCTTTTGCTGCTGTGCGCCGGGTGGCTGGGGCTGATCGCCCCTCCGGCGCAGGCTGCCGACCCGAGGCTGGCCCTGCCGGGGCCGGTTCGCCCGGTAGAGGCCGCCCCTGCCGGGGGCACGGCCACCCTGACCCCCTGTGCGGGCGGTACGACCTTTTTAAATCGCTCGATCACCGCCAGCGATACACCCCTCCCCAACCGGATCTCGCAGAACGGGGTCGCCAGCACCTGCGGGGTTAATAAGGTGTTCACCGGCAGCATCCCCACGACCGGCCATCATTACGATCAATACACGCTCACCAACAACAGCGTCCAGAGCCAGTGTGTGACGGTCACGTTGATCGACGGTGGGTGCGGGGCGAACCGGGCGATCATGAGCGCCGCCTATCTGGGCAGCTTCGACCCGAATAACCTCGCGACCAACTACCGGGCCGACCTGGGCCAGTCGGTCAACTCCGGCAACCCGCAGGGAGTCTATTCCTTCGATATCCCCGCCTTTCAGCAATTCACCGTCATCGTCTACGACATCGGCACAGTCTCGGACTGCACCAACTACACCCTGCGGGTAGACGCCTGCCTGAGCGGGCCGGGGCCGTCGCCCACGCGCACCTCCACCGTCACCCGCACGCCCAGCCCGACCCCCAGCCCTACGCCGACCACCTTCCCCTGCCCGGTGCAGACGACCGTCAGCGGTGCGTTGACCATTGACGACCCCAGCTTCGCCCAGCGGATGGTCTCCAGCAACGCCTCGACCTGCGCAGTCCCGGTGGCCTTCCCCGGCCTCTCCGCCTTCGCCGGTCCCTTCTTCTATGACACCTACAGCTACACCAACACCAGCGGCAGCACCCAGTGCATCGCCGCGACGCTCACCTCGCCCACCTGCCGGGTACGTATCTCGGCCTACAGCGGCAGTTTCAACCCCGCTGACCTGAGCCAGAACTACCTGGCGACCGGCGGCGGCGACACGGCCAGCGGCCCCGTCAACGCCCAGGTCAGCATCCCCGCCGGGGGCACGGTCGTCTTCGTGATCAATGAGTTCAACAGCAGCGGGGCCGTCTGCGCCGACTACACCCTGACCGTGCGTAGCTGTGGCACCCTGGCGACGCCTACGCCTCCCGCAACGCTCACGCCCACACGCACTGTCACCAGCGTACCGACCAACACGCCGACCAACACGCCGACCAACACGCCGACCAACACGCCGACACGCACCCCAACGATCACGCTGACGCGCACGCCGACCAACACCCCCCTGCCGACGCAGACCCCCGGCGGTCCCAGCGCGACCCCGGTGCCCACCAACACCAACACGCCGTCGCCTACACTGACCAGCACCCCCACGCGTACGCCGACCAACACCCCCACGTCTACGCCGACCAACACCCCCACGCGCACGCCGACGCGCACGCCGACCAATACCGCCCTGCCGACGCAGACCCCCGGCGGCCCCAGCGCGACGCCCGTACCCAGCGATACCCCCACCCTGCCGCCTGCGCCCACCGATACGCCCCCGCCCGGCGGCGCGACGGCCACCCCCTGCCCGTTCCAGTTCACCGATGTACCACCCGGCAGCACGTTCTACGACTTTGTGCGCTGCCTGGCCTGTCGCGGTATCGTTGGCGGCTACCCCTGCGGCGGACCAGGTGAGCCGTGTCCTGGCACCTACTATCGCCCGAACAACTCGGTCACGCGCGGCCAGGTGAGCAAGATCGTCGCGGAGTCCGCCGCCTTCGCCGACCCGATCCCCGGCGGCCAGCAGACGTTCGAGGATGTCCCGGCGAACGGCACCTTCTGGCTGTGGATCGAGCGGCTATCGAGCCGGGGGATCATCGGGGGCTATCCCTGCGGCGGCGCGTTCGAGCCGTGTGTGGCTCCGGCGTACCGCCCCTACTTCCGGCCCAACAACAACGTCACCCGCGGCCAGCTCTCCAAGATCACCAGCGGCGCGGCGGGCTGGACCGAGACCCCGACCGGCCAGACCTTCGAGGACATCGCCCCGACCAGCACCTTCTATCTCTACATCGAGCGCCTGTCGAGCCGAGGGATCATCGGCGGCTATCCCTGCGGCGGGGCAGGCGAGCCGTGCCTCCCGCCCCTGGACCGCCCCTACTTCCGACCGGGGAACAACGCCACGCGCGGCCAGATGTCCAAGGTTGCGGCCAACACCTTCTTCCCCAACTGCTCCACCCCGGCCCGCCGGTAGGACGTGGGGTAGCCGATCCACGAGTGACGGCCTGGGGCACCCGCCCCAGGCTGTCGCTATTTGATACCAGGTAGCGGCCAGGTGTAGCCGTATGTAACCGCCCCGGCGTATGTAACCCCCCGGCGTATGTCCTACCAGGTGCTACTCGCCTGATCCCGTCGCTTCGTCCTCTTTTTCAGGTAACGCCCAACGGCAGGAGGCCACGCCCGACGCTTGGGGCGCACCCGATCCGGCAGCCGCAAGGAGGAAGGTTCGTTCGCTGCCTGGATTCTACCAGACGAGCCATGTGCCCGCATCGGTTCCGTTTCCCCTAATCCAATTGGAGGAGTTACCCGATGAAACGTTATTCGATGGTTGGTTTCCTGATTTGCGCAGCCCTGCTGGTGTTGCTGGTGCCCGGACGGGCCGGGGCGCAAGCGGCCCCCCAGGAGATGACTCTGAACGTCTCCGAATTCGCCATCACGCCTGACACGTTTACCGCCACGGCGGGCCAGCCGATTCACTTTACAGTCAACAACACCGGGAAGTTTCCGCACAGTGTCAGCTTCGTCAAAGACGGGACGTTCCTGACCGTCTTTGCCGCGCCGATTGCGGCAGGCAAGTCGGGGGTGGCGGACTTCACCTTTGAAGAGGCGGGCATGTGGGAGATGTATTGCCCCGTCAGCAACCACGCCGAGCGTGGCATGACCGGCATGGTGACCGTGCTGTCCAACGGTGCCCCCGGTATGCCGACGACCGGGCAGCCGGACACGTCGACCATGTGGCTGGCCGGGGGGCTGGGCCTGCTCTTGCTGGCCGGGGGCCTGTTTGCCCGCCGCCAATGGGCGCACCGCTCCGTTTAATATCGCTGAAGTTTCACCGGGGAGGAGGGCGCACACGGTCGTGCGCCCTCCTTTCGTTGTCGCGGCTTGATTACGGCCCGCCGCTAGTTGCCCGCT